>CALGIY010000001.1 GCA_937914965.1 uncultured Thermoanaerobacteraceae bacterium
GAAGTGATGAACAAACTGAAGGACAAATTCCCGCAGACCGAGCTGTTCCGCGTGGCCAAATTCCTGCTTCACCTATCCATTATTATCAAGAGATCGGAAGAGCAGGGAGGGATGGATTGCCAACAGATATCATATTGCTATATCATCCAGATGATAAGGAACTTCCAGAAGTTTTTATTAATAACAGTCGTCCGCCTAGACAAAATTATCAAAAGGTTATTGATGCCTTAAAAAAAGAGCCACTAGGACAATATGATATTATGAGAAAAACTAACCTGAATCAAACTCAGATAAGAGTTATTTGTGCGGATTTAATCGATCAAAATATTATCGGGAAAGCTGTTTATGAGAAAAGAAAAAAGTATGAATACAAGTTTGACTCTCCTGCTCTTAACTTAGATCCCTTTGAAGACCTTCGGCGATTCAAGATGTTAGAGCTGAGAAAGATGTTGGAATATATAGAGACATGTGACTGCCGCATGGCCTATCTTTGTTCTTATCTTGATGATACATCTGTTGGGAAGTGTGGTAAGTGCGATAATGATACAGGGAGAAACTATTACATAAAAATGACCGAAACCTGGGAAACGGAAATTAATGATTTTCAAGAATCGTATTTCCCTGAATTGAAAGTTACCTTACAAAGAACCAATTTAACAAATGGTGTAGCATCTTCTTATTACGGTAATACTATGGTTGGAAGGGCAATACACCATTCTAAGTATGAAAGTGGCGGGGATTTTCCCGATTTCCTTCTACAACGAACATTAAAGGCTTATCATGATTATTTCGGAAATGAAAACTTTGATATAGTTATGTATGTTCCATCCACTGAATCAGGTGATTTAGTAAAAAATTTTGCTGAAAAAGTCGCAGTAGAACTGGGCATTTCACTATCACACGGATTACAAAAATTAAAATTTACGCAGCCACAAAAGTGTTTTGAAAACTGGATTTTAAAAAAAGAAAATGTTAAAGATTCCTTCTGTTATTGTGATAATATTGATTTTGTTGGCAAGTCAATTTTATTGATTGATGATGTTTTTGATAGTGGGGCGACTATTAAGGAAATCGGAAGGACTTTAACTGGGTTAGGAGCAGAAAGGATAGCTCCGTTGGTTATTGCTAAAACTGTTGGGGGAGACCTTTAATGAAACTGCATGATGTGTCATACTGGATGGCTTTAGCTCACTTACCAGGATGGCGTACAGAGCGAATTAACAACCTGATAATCGAAATATTATATAAGAAAAAGTTTACCCTGGCTGAGTTTTTTGCGCTTAGTAAGGATTCATGGTTGCAGAAATTTTGTTTAAATGTTAAAGAGTGCACTGATTTAGTAAAAGCGAAAGAAAGCCTACCAAATTTATCTTTCTTAGCTGAACATTTAACTGAGCATGGCTTTCGTATCATACCATTTACCTCGGACGAGTATTCTGGCGTGCTTAAATTTAATCTAAATGCTAAATATGCACCACCTCTTCTTTATGTAAAGGGTAATACAAAATTATTAAATCAACCATCTGTTGCAGTTGTAGGTTCAAGAAGCGCTTCAACTGCTGCTCTAGATTTTACTGAAACAATATGTAGAAGATTTGCCGCTGAAGGTAAGGTTGTTGTGAGTGGTTACGCGAAAGGGGTAGATCGTTCTGCACTAGAAGCAACCTTAAAATACGGTGGGCAAAGTATAGTTGTTTTACCGCAAGGGATACTTACTTTTAATTCTGGTTTCCGAAAATTATACACTTACCTAGTAGAGGGGAATGTTTTAGTAACTAGCACTTATTTTCCTAAAGCACCCTGGAGTGTTGGTCTGGCTATGAATAGAAATAAAATTATTTATGGGTTGTCCCGGGAGATTTATGTTGCGGAGTCCAACTTCAAAGGGGGTACCTGGTCAGGAGTGGTCGATGGTTTAGGGAGAGGAAGAAAAATTTTTGTCCGTGTTCCCGAACTTAATGAAAAGTGTGCAAATAAGGTACTTATTTCAAAGGGAGCTATTCCAATTGATGATAGAGGCAAACCATATACAGGGAAACCAGGACACGAATTACTGGTGAAAGACCCCAGAGAGTCTTATTCTAAAGAAAGTTTGGAAGCACGATTAATAAGACTTCTCTCATTCAAAGAACCACTGACTGCACGGGAGATAAAAGAAAGACTTCAACTTAATATTGAAACCAGAAAATTATCAGGAATGTTAAAGAAGATGGATTCTATTGAAACAATACCTGGAAAGCTTTCTTTAAGGTTTTCAGCTAAGTCGGATAAATATAAACAAACAAGGTTATTTAATGAAAAAACTTTGTAAATGTACTTTCGCCTTGGGGATAGTTGCTAAGTTTATTAAATATCAGTCCTGAAGTAAAAGTTATTACAAAGCGTTATCCTGAGGTTATTGCTGAACAAAAAAAACCTGTTGATAACCGAGACAATATATCAGGCGTTTACCGCCTGGTTTTTTATTTCCACAACATAAATAAGCATGCTTTGCAAACACTCCAATCTAGTGTTCTCTCGCTTTTTTCAGTATAGCGTCACTGATATAGCTCCACTTTTTCCCTGATCAAAGGTTGTCAAAAGGACCGTCCCTGTGACATCTCCCTGTGACATCATTTATTCTTTCGCTGGATTCTCCATGATACCCGCAAAGAGCGGCATACCCGTCTTGAGGTCCATGATGCCGTATAGGAACGGCCGGTCGAATATCAGCTGCTTGTTGGACAATGGGATGCAGGTTATACCTTCTTCGACAGAGGTTGCAGCCGAGGCTTCGGTTCCTTTCTCGTCAACCCGGATGAATGTCTTGTGCTTGACCTCGCTGATATATAAGTTTTTTGTATGCTGTTCGTTCATTTGCGAGAAATCAGCGCGGTTTGGATCGAAGGCGATCTCCATGCCCAGCTGGCCCAGCTCATTGAGCAGGCTGTCTTCGTAGCGTGCCTCGAATTTCGGCATGGCGAGCTCAACTGTGAGATTGGTCTTCTGTGCCATCATCCCGGCGATATTGTCGAAGAGGGATGCCTGAGCCTGTTTTGCGAGCCATTCCCGCGGAGTCATTTCGCCATCTGGCAGCAGGGCAAAGTAGGCGAACTGCCCGTCATCATAAGGGAGTGCGACCCCGGTGGCTTCATTGCCCGAGAGGTAGGCCATCTGGCCAGTACAGTGCAGGAACGCTGTTTTGATGCTGCCGTCCGGCGTTTTGAATGCCCGGTCGTGGGTGTCTTTCTTTTCAAATGGTGTCTGCCAGTCGGACTTAAAATAGACCGTGTTGATCAGGTACATGACGACATCTGAATTGATCGACTCGATGATCTTTTCGATTGTGCCCCGGGTGGCATCCTTAACCCAGGCATTGATGATGTTGGGAGTTCCTTTATCTTTGAAATCGAGTTTGTGTGCATCTGCAGCGAAATAGTCGGCGTTACTCTGCAGGAATGGTTGGTACGGTGTGAAATCTTGGTCGAACCAGATCGAGTTAGCGACTGCGAGTGTTGTCTTTTCGCCCGTTTTGTTCAGCAAAGTTATCCAGTCACGGCTTGCTTTGTTGAGCATTTCGACCGTCATCCCCTGATCAGCCAGCACCTTCAGCATTGCTTCCTTTGTTTCACCATCGGCACCGTTCAGAGTCATCGCCAAGGCCAGATAGACCGATGCCGGCGAAATCATAACATTACCCTTGTTTGCGGCGGACTCCTGGAACAGGGCAGCTGAGAAACGATTGATACCTTTACTGATGGCTTCATTTGGCAGAGTCGGTGATACTGGCTGTTCAGCCGCGTGGACATTGGCCATCAGGTTAGCGGCTTTTCCGGTTCCGGCCGTGGATGCGCATCCGGTAAACGCCAGTGACAGGCAGACGAGCACCATCATGAAGATGGAAAATCTGTGTTTCATGAAAAATACCTCCCATATGTGGTTTGCCTCCCAGATGTTGGCCGGCTGTGAGCAGTCTTCGTGTTACTTTATTGTCAAGAATATCTATTCAACTGCATTCTGTTTGGTTATTTCATTTGTTCTACAAAAGCTGTTATTTCCCCTACTGAAGAGGGAAAGTTTCCTTATTTAACAATAAAATAGCTGGTTTAGGCTCAGTGAAAAGGTGATATCAAGTTTTCGGGCTGAAGGATTTATCAGGGTAATAAAGGAATCCATATAGAGAAATATTTCATTGTCGGCTTTGTCAGAGGGCGGGGCTATTTTGGAGATCGTTTTGGCATTAAACAGACAAAGAGGTGAAATTATTTATGGGAAACATTATCGATCTTACAAAACCGTTTCTTTTGAAACTTCAGATTTATCCAGAAGAAGTTGCACTTCTCAACGAAGTTTTAGTAGTACATCAGGAAATGAACCAGGACTTGGAACCGCATAAAGGGAGCAGCGAAGATAGTGATATTCTTGCTGCTATAGATGAAGCTTTTGAAAATGTAATCAACGAGTCGGGTGATGCAATAGAGAATGTCTTGTTTCTAAGCGATTCTTTTGCCGAAGAGTGTGTTCTTGTCTATAATTCCATGGCACAAAGACTGAGAAAAATGGCTGCACTTGAATCAGTAGATGCAGCTGGGGTCTACAAACTGCCGATATATGTTTACGAAACAGAATATTTGCGTTTTGCGCTGGAAGCGGAGAGGGATTTCGCAGTGGAAAACCCTGAAAGACAAGAGGAAATCCAAGGGATACTAAACAGGGTATTATCCATATGCCACAAGTGCAAAGAGTGGAATAAAAAATATTGTTCTGCAGATAGGCTGGCTGCCATCAAGAGGACCCTTGGGGACTTAGAAATTCGTGATGATGCTCTGCTAACAGATGTTAGCAAAGATATCGAGCCGTCATTAGTCAGTGGTTATTATTATTTTAATCCCGTTCCATTAATCAGGGAGAAATATAGTCAACCAGATGAAGAAACCCTTGATATCTTTGATGTTTACGCAGACTTTGATATCGGGGTACTCTTGAATGAGCCCAAACCCCGGGAGATTAGAATTGCTTGGGCAAGAGTGATCTTTATACCACCAGAAAAACATCATACTATTTATGAAGCCTGTGATGCTTATTCAGAAGAGCTGGAGGAGGTATGTACAACTCTGTATGATAAGAAAGGCTTTCTAAAGCCTCCGCTTAATAGGCTGAAATCCGGCAAGGTATGGGTTCTAGATGAATTTTTAATTAAACAGGGATATGAAAAGGTGGCAGGGGATTTTTTGGAGTGGATTAAAAAGCATCTTGCAAAAGAAGGAGCCATTGTCGTTGATCCGGTTTTTTCGTTTATAGATAAATCACCCAGGGGTGCTGCTTCGATAAGGCAATTTTATGCTTTCCATGGTTTCCTGCCGCTGCGAGATACAGAGTATATGTTTGTGAAATTAAGTTGAGCTGCGGGATAGAATGGAAGTGATCGAGTTTCATAAATTCAGTATCACAACATGATTTTCTGTGAGACAATATTGACCCATTAGAATTTATTCTGCTATTTGAAAAAAGGAGGAGCGCCATGAAAAACGAAATCGGGCGTGGCAAATTTTATGTTGTTGGAACAGGTCCAGCCGGGCCTCAGATGGCTACTTTACAGGCTTTGGATATAATCAAACAGGTGGATGCTGTTGTCGCTCCAGATAAACATGTGAAACTCTTTGCAGAGTATATTGAGGGAAAGCCGGTTCTTTTTGATCCGTGGGAGGGATTTTGGGACTATAATGGGAAGTTCATTATAGACTTAAATAAAGATGAAATCGATAAGTTCCAGGTAAAACGATTTAGTTTGAGGGATGAGCGGGTGAACAGAATCAAAGAACTGCTCACTCAGGGGAAAGATGTTGCACTGCTTGACTCTGGTAATCCCTGTTTTTTTGGCCCCAGCCATTGGTATGTAGAACAGTTCGATGAGCAGGATATCGTTATTATTCCGGGTATGGGATGTGAAGCAGCGGCTTTGGCAGCTTTGGGGAAAAGTATCATTCCCTCATACGATACCCGTTTTGTCATGCAGACAGCTCCTCTTTATATGATGGATTTGGACGAAATATTAAACGATCTGAATCAGTACCCGGCCAGTATAGTTGCGTACATGGCTTTAAGGAATCCCAAAAAATTGTTTGCAAGACTTGAAAAAGTATATCCTGCTGATACACCATGTGCCGTTGTTTATTGGGCAGGATATCCCGACAAGCAGCACATTATTAGAGGAACTGTGGCTGATATGGGGCAGAAAATTTCGGAAGAGGAGCAAAACGAGAACGACATGGGGCTGTTGTTCATCGGTCGTTTTCTTCATGGAAAACCTTACGAATCAGCTATGCATGTAGCTGCTCAGGCATCAGTACAAAGATAATTCTGCTTGTGACAGCAGGTGATTTAGAGAAGTTTCGCAGGGAGTTTCGCAGGGAGGGGTGATATGCTGTGCAGAATAGTTTTTATACGATACGTAGAGCGGCAGAGGTCGAGGTCGTGATCAAGCGGTCCAAGTTCATCGCTGCTACCTCCCCTGTTGATGATGAAGACGCGGCGAACTCCTTCATCGATCATGTGAAAGATGAGCATAAGCGGGCGACTCATAATGTATTTGCTTATGTGATCAGTGAGCAGGTGCAGCGCTGCAGTGATGATGGGGAGCCGGCTGGTACTGCCGGGATGCCGGTGTTGGATGTGATCCGGAAGCAGGGCCTAGAGCGAACTGCTGTAGTAGTTACCCGCTACTTCGGTGGGATTAAGCTTGGAGCTGGGGGGTTGGTGCGGGCATACACGGAAGCAGCCGGGAAAGCCATTGATGCCGCAGGTATTGTGAAGAAGAGGCTGCATCAGGAAATCTTTGTGAAGGTTGACTACCAATTCTTTGGCCCGGTCAAACGGGAGTTGGAAATGGCCGGGGCGCTGATCAAAGATATCGCTTATGGTGAACAGGTGAGCATCAGCTGCCTGCTGCCGCTTGGGGTAGACATTTCCCCGCAGCTTTCCGGAGTCACTTCTGGGCAAGTGGAGCTGGGGGAGGGGAAGTGCTGCTACGTTTAGAACAATCCCCTGCTTTGAGGAAGAATAATTATAATTGAAACAAGAGACTGGGCGGTAAACGCCCGGTTTTTTATTTTCACAACACCCCTTGCCAATACCACACTTTAGTGTTCCCATGCCTTTTAAAATAAAATATAGCGTCACTGGTGGTTTTTCTGTGAAAGTTGTCAAAAGGACCGTCCCCGTGACAAGGAAGCAAAAAGAACGTCCCTGTGCTTCCGAAACTTTTTCATACTGCGAGACGTCTAATTATATAGTAAGCGTTCTAAATACCATGTAATATGTATAGAAAGAGATGATCGAAGTGCATACCCTCTTACTAAACAAATCAATCAGACGTCTTGTTTCTGTATTACTGTTTTTGATCATACTTCTGGGTCTCCAAGCCATATGTATTCACAGAGGTACAGACCATGTGGCAGGTTCCACCGATAACAGCACCATTACATCACCAATTTCATCTCGTGCAGATGCTCAAGAAATTGTGAAAGACGACTCTGACAAACCACCAGCAGATGAGGGTTCTTCTGATAAAAAAGTAGCCTATCTGACATTCGATGATGGTCCCACACAGAATACAGCCTGTATCTTAGATATCCTGGCAAAATACGATGCAAAAGCCACCTTTTTTTTGTTGGAACCGCAGATGAGAAAGTATCCCGAGCAGTTAACACAGATGTGCAGAGCAGGCCACGCTTTAGGTTTACATGGAGTATCCCATAACCACAAAAAGCTCTATCGTTCTTTGGATAGTGTATTAGATGAGATGAATACAGCCCAGGCGAAGCTGCAGGAACTAACCCAAGTAAAATCGACATTGATCAGGACGCCCTATGGCAGCAAGCCGTATATGAAACCGGCTTATATGGAAGGGGTTAAGGCTGCTGGCTATATAGTTTGGGACTGGAATGTGGACAGCAGGGACTGGTATTATAAGGATGCTCGGCTGGTGGATACTACTATTGAACAGATAAAGGATTTAGAAAAGTCGAATATAAACCCGGTTATCCTCTTCCACGACAGAGGAAAAACTGCGGAATTTCTTCCACAGGTGCTGGAATACCTGGTTAATAACAATTACAAGTTTGCATCTCTGGATACGGAGCTCGAGCCTGTGCGGTTCTAGTAAAGATGTTGGTATCTATATACTGTCAAAGCTGGACAGCAGAACCGTCCCCGTGTCCAACCCAAAGAAAGGTGAATTACGCGCGCACATGAACAAGGGGAGCCTGGA
Organism: uncultured Thermoanaerobacteraceae bacterium; assembly: GCA_937914965.1. Classification (GTDB taxonomy): domain Bacteria; phylum Bacillota; class DSM-12270; order Thermacetogeniales; family Thermacetogeniaceae; genus CALGIY01. Next base: position 8,249 of record CALGIY010000001.1, read on the forward strand.
AGAGCAAATTGCAGATTATATAGTCGCAAATCAGGACAACCATTATCGTCTAGCCTACAGCTATGTGAAAAACGTTGATGATGCTTTGGATATTGTTCAGGATTCCATTTATAAAGCGATATCGGCAAAGGATTCACTGAAGGACTCTAGTTACTTAAAAACCTGGTTTTACAGGATTTTAATAAATTCAGCATTGGATTTTCTCCGCAAACACAAAAAGATTGTTGTGATTGATGAGGAGACTATGTCCGGTTTGGATTCCGGAACCATTGACAAGTACCAGAACTTAGATTTGCAGCGGGCACTAGATGAGTTACCAGATTATTACCGCAGTATTATTGTCTTGAGATATTTTGAAGACTTAAAAATCAAAGAAGTTGCTGAAATTCTCGATGTAAACATTAATACTGTTAAAACCCATTTATACAAGGCACTTAAAACACTGCGGATTCAGATGCAGGACGAAGATTAAGGAGGTCAGAGATGAAGGATAAAAATCTGGATGAGTTAAAGAAAAAATATCTGGAGACACCCATCCCCAGCCAATTAGATTTTGTAGTAAAAAAAGCCCTACAAGAAAGTAGGGCCGCTGCGGCGAAGAAAAAGAGGTTTAACAGGGCAAGGATAGCAGCTGCTTCCATCGCTGCCGCTCTTGTAATACTTATAGTAGGGGTTAATACGAGTCCTGCCTTTGCCCAAACCTTATCAAAAGTGCCTGTTGTCGGTAGTATAGTGAGGGTCATTACCCTCAGAGAATATAAAGTAAATGAAGGCCAGTATATGGCGGATATCAAGGTGCCAGAAATACAGGGTATGGAAAATAAAACCCTGGAAAACAGTTTAAATGAAAAATACCTTGCCGAAAATAAAGAGTTATATGAGCAGTTCATGGCTGAAATGAAAGCTATGGAGGAAAAAGGCGGCGGTCACAAGGGTGTCAGCAGCAGTTATGAAGTAAAAACCGACAATGACACGATTTTCTCTGTATGTCGCTCTATTTTAACTATCGAAGGGTCTTCAAATACCGAACTTAAGTACGACACCATCGATAAAAAGAAACAAGTTTTAATATCCTTGCCTAGTTTATTCAAGGATGACAGCTATGTAGATGTGATCAGTAATAACATCATCAGTCAAATGAGGGAAGAGATGAAATCAGATGAAGGGAAGATTTATTGGCTTGATGATCAGGTTGAGGATGTGCCTATCGAACCCTTTGAGCAAATATCAAAGGATCAAAACTTCTATATCAACACCGAAGGCAAATTGGTTATTTCCTTTAACAAATATGACATCGCACCTGGCTGTATGGGCACCCCGGAATTTGTTATTCCCACAGAGGTGATCTCCGATCTTTTAGTCGGTGATGAGTATGTTAGGTGATAGCGGGTTCTTTTAGAGGTGGTTTCTTTAGGGGATGTCTGTAAGAACATGTCTGCATTTAACAGGGGTTTTTTTGCCCCTGTTTTTTATTGATTAAATGGACTATTTGTAGTTGACGGATTTGGGAGTAACGAATATACTGATTTTAATCATATGAACACATGATCATACGTTCTTGGAGAGGGGTGATTCAATGGGTGACGATCGTGATAGCAGTGAACACTGCAGCTGTACCGTTGTCCATGAGGACATAGTAGATAAGGTGAGGCAAGTGATGCCTGAGGATGAATGTCTCTTTGACCTGGCAGAGCTTTTTAAGGTTTTCGGTGATACCACCAGGGTGAAAATTCTTTTTGCTTTATTTACGGCGGAGATGTGCGTTTGTGATATTACCGCTCTTTTGGGGTTGACTCAATCTGCCGTATCTCACCAGCTCAGGGTGTTGAAGCAGGCAAGGCTCGTCAAATATAGAAAAGAAGGCAAAATGGTTTATTACTCCCTGGATGATGAGCATGTCAAACAAATATTTGACCAGGGGATGGCTCACATCAATCACTAAGACGCTGAGACGCGTGAGACGCGGGGACGGTTCTCGCGTCTCACGGGAGACATGGAGACATGGCGGGATGTGGGGTCGGCTCCTGTATCTCTCTGTCTTTCCGGAGGCTGCAGTATTGGTAGTTGTCCAGTGCAAACAGGAGCATTGTGTGTGAGCAGTGTGAAATAAATTGAAAGGAGGTGGCCTCATGGGCGCAGACCCAGGTTGTACCTGTACAGGCTGCACAAGCTGTACGGTTAATATTGAACCAAAGGCCAATGGTCTGCTTGCGGGCGCCAAAAAATCTTTGGTGCTGATGGGGCTTAGCTGTGCTAATTGTGCTGCCAAGATAGAAAATGAAGTGAACAAATTAGCGGGGGTTCAGACTGCCTCCCTGGATTTTATGGCCAAGAGACTCATTATCTATGTCTATAATGAGCAGGATTTAGATGAGATAACAGATCAAGCGGCTGAAATTATCAAGAAATTTGAGCCCGATGTGGAAGTTATCGAGGAGCATGGGGCGGATGATGCTCCTGTGATCGAGGAAGACGTGATTAATAAAAAAGAATTGATCAAAATCGGGGCCGGGGCGGTACTCTTTGCGGTCGCTCTTGGTTTTGAGTTTTCTTTTTGGACTGAGTTTGTTTTATTTTTAGCAAGCTATATCTTGGTGGGCGGAGACGTGGTATGGAGAGCCTTGAGGAATATCTCCAGGGGGCAGGTTTTTGATGAGAATTTCTTGATGAGTGTGGCCACTATCGGTGCCTTCGCCATCCGGCAGTTCCCCGAAGGTGTGGCAGTAATGCTCTTTTTTAAGATTGGGGAGTTTTTTCAGGATCTGGCTGTAAACCGCTCTCGCAGGTCTATTTCTGCTCTGATGGATATCCGGCCAGACTATGCAAATTTGAAGGTGGGGGATGAGATCAAGACAGTATCTCCTGAAGGGGTAAAGATAGGAGATCTGATCGTTGTCAAACCCGGCGAGAAGGTTCCTTTGGATGGGATAGTTATCGAAGGGGCATCGATGGTTGATACCTCTGCTTTAACAGGGGAATCTGTCCCCAGGGATGTGGATGAAGGCAGTGATATACTGGGGGGTTTCATCAATCAAAACGGGGTGCTCAGCGTTCAGGTAACCAAAGGATTCGGGGACTCTACCGTTTCCAAAATCCTTGATTTGGTGCAGAACGCCAGCAGCAAAAAGGCACCGACAGAACATTTCATCACAAAATTTGCCAGATACTATACACCTATCGTAGTATTCGGCGCACTGGCCATAGCCTTGATACCACCTCTTGTTACTCAAGCGACTTTTTCTCAGTGGATCTACCGGGCCTTGGTATTCTTGGTCGTCTCCTGCCCCTGCGCTCTGGTGATTTCGATACCCCTT
>CALGIY010000002.1 GCA_937914965.1 uncultured Thermoanaerobacteraceae bacterium
CGGTTCTCGTGATCTTCCTCGCGTCCTACCCAGCCCTCGCTTGAGTTTTCGCCCACCGACATCCCCCGTGATCCCCCGATAGATCAGCAGAACCGTCCCCCTGATCTATCCCTATGGATCTACTGGCGGCCTTGCCCCGCAGGGTGCAGGAAGGCATCTCCGCAAGATCGTAAAATCCTCGATGGCCCGCTCTGCTTCCCGCAGGACATGGTCGGCCAAAAGTGGGTCGATAATACTCAATACCCTGCAGGCGACCAGCAGATCTCGGGCGGTGCGCTTGAAGTCCCGCAGGTCCGCAGTTGCAGCGATGGTCTCACCGGCGAAGCGATCCAACGAACCTACATTATATGGCTCTGGCAGCCCCTGCCCGAAAACAGCCGGCCTTCTAGGCGGCATCCCGGCATCAGGAAGTTGAGAGTTTTCAAAGATCTGGGGTACAAGCATTGTTTCAAAGTCTTCAGCATGGAAACGCAGTTCATCAAACCGTCCGCTGAAATCAGTGGCCAGACGGACAAACCCGCGCTCCGATGGGTCAAGCAGATGGGCGATGAATTTGCTGTGGTCAGCCATGATCCGCAGCCAGAAAACCTCTTCCTGGATGAACATCTCCACTGGCCCGACAGGGATCTTCTCATTTAACCGCACCAGGGCCGCTCTGAAGTGGATGGCCTCTCTCCTGATGTGATCCAGGAGAAGGGGGAAATTGGCGCCCGCTCGAACTTTACAGCAGACAAGGGTTCTGAGGACAAGGCTCTTAAACTCGATGACCTTTGTCAGAAAGGCAATCACTGACCGGTTGAACTCAAATATCTTATGCTCACTTGGTGCCCCCGCAAGACGGCGGGCCTCATCCAGCAGCCGGGCAGCTTCATTCTCCAGGCGCTGCGCCTCAGAGCGTAAAGCCTGTTCATCACAAGAAAGACCGAGCCGGATGAACAACAGGTGTTCTTTCATAATCCGCAGCCAAAAGGTGCTCTGCCGCAGGGATTCACTAATAAAATAACTAGGAATAGGAATCACCCCCAAATGTTTACTCTGATCATTTTATGCGGGGGGTTTTGATGATGTTCTCATTATTACCAATAAATGGTTGACATTTCTATGTTGTGAGGATAAAATTAAAAAAAGGCCGACCGGTGGGTCGGTGAGGGGGTGAAGATGGTGAAAAAGGAAATGATCCTCGATGCGGCAGCTGTTCTCTTTGCGGAAAAGGGGTACTACGCTACCACGGTGGTGGAGATCGCAGACCGGGTAGGGCTCGGGAAAAGCACTGTTTACGGGTATTTCTCCAGTAAGGATCACATCTACCAGGAAACCCTGAAAGAAGGCCTGGAAACCTACATGGAGTCCATGCGGGGACGGGTCAAACAGCCGTGTTCAGTTCGGGATGTAATCATTGCTATTGCCACCGCCCACTTCAACTTTATCAAAGAGAACACCCCCCTGGCCCGCCTTCTCGGGGATGAGTATATTAATCCGGCCACCGCAGCCCGGGAATGGCTGCATCAACTGCGGGAGCGGCGTATTTCTATGTTTGCCTCCCTGATTGAGCAGGGGATAGAGCTGGGGGAGTTCCGCCCGGTCGATTCCTACTTGGCGGCGGAGGTGTTCCTGGGTGTTCTCGGTGCACTCTGCGGACCTATTTCCAATGGCAGTGGTGATACAGAACTCCCGAACTGGGAACGATTTCGCCGGGGTATCGATCTCTTCTTCCAGGGGCTCCTTGAGGATTAACGGCCGGGTACCCCACCTACCCCTGGGTCTGGAACCGATTCCTGTGCGGGCGCATCGCCCTCGACCCCAAACAGTTTGTTCAAGGCTCCCCACAGGTCTTTGGCCATGACCACCCGGCCATCATAGAAGGCGATTACCCGGATCAACTCAGGCATAGCGCTCTCCTTGGCCTGCAGGAAGAGGGGTTCTACATAAAGGAGTTTCCCAGCCAGAGGGACAGTGATCAGATTCCCCCGGATCACCTGGGAACCATGCTGGTTCCAAAGAGTAAGCTGGGTAGAGATATCAGCATCCTGGTCGATGCTCGCCTCCACCTGCATCGGTCCATAGGCATGAGTATCCTTGGAGAAGACATCCAGCACCATCTCACCGTAGTGCTCACCATCACAGCGGACAGCCACCCAAGCCACAGCGTTCTCCCGCTTGACCGGAGTGAAGGGGAGAATCAGCACAAACTCCTCTTGTTCCTCGCCGGACAGCTTCATCATAGTATAGTATGGTTCGATCTCCTGACTAGCATCAGAGAACTTTTCAAAGGGGATCGCCCATTCATCTTCACGATTATAGAAGACCCGCGCATCCTGGACATGGTATTCTGAAAAAACTTCCGCCTGTAATTTGAACAGGTCCACCGGGTAGCGCAGATGCTTCCGGAGTTCAGAAGGCATCTCAGACAAGGGGCGATAAAGCCCTGGGTAGATCTTGCTGTAAACCTCGACCACCGGGTCGGATGGATCGGTAGTATAGAAAGTGTACTCCCCATTATAAGCATCCACAACCACCTTCACCGAATTGCGTGTGTAGTTGATGCCGTCCCTTAAGTCTGAATAAGGGTAATGACTGGCCACTGTATAGGCATCCAGAATCCAATAAATACGACCATCTGCCACCACCGGGTAGGGGTCACGGTCAAGCCCGAGGTAAGGGGCTAACCGGCTGGCATCCTGGACGGTACGATTATAAAGAATGCGGCTCTCAGATGTAATGTCTGAACTCAACAACAACCGCATATCTTTGAAGTGCAGAGCATAGAGAAGGCGGCTGAAGGGTGTGAGCTTTACCCCTCCCTGCCCCTTATAGTTGCAGTATATATTTTTCTCCCCAGAGGGATAATCAAATTCACCTGTCTTGGTATTGACCACAACCATACTGTCGGTCTGTTCCCCAAAGTAGATTTCTGGTTGAGTAACCTTGACCGCAGGAGATGCCGCTGTAGGAGGAATATCTTCCAACAAGAACAACGGTCTGCCCTCAGAAGTCACCTCATTCACCGGGCTCGCTACAGCCCCATAGCCATGGGTATACTGAAGGCGTTGGTTGACCCAGGTCTGGGCACGTTCGGAAAGCTTGTCCTGGTTCAACTCCCGCACCGCAATCATCACCTGGCGGTAATCATCATCCACCACATAGCGGTCCACATCAACATCATGGAAACTGTAATAACGGCGCAGCTGCTGTAGTTGATTGTATACCTGCTGGATCGGACGAAAATCCCAAAGGCGGATGTTCGTCAGGGTAATCCGGTTATTATCCAGTACATCCTTATCTACCTTTCCAGCATCTGCCGAAGAAGTAACCGCACTAACACGCTTGACCCCATCCAGCCCATAAGCATAGCGAGTAGCCGCAATGTTGTGCTGGATATACTGCTTTTCCCGGTTAAACTCATTGGGTTCCACCTGGAATTTCTGGACCGCAGCAGGGTAAATGCCACCCAAGAGCAGGGAAGCAATGACCAGCACCCCAACCCCGGTTGCAACTGGAAGCACCTTCCCCCGCAGTAGACTGATAAAGACAAGGACTGCAGACACCAGTGCGATCACTACCAGGATTTTCAAAGCCGGGATACGGGCATGAACATCAGTGTAACCGGCGCCTAAAAATGAGCCCTGGCTGGTGGTAAGCAAACCGTAGATACTCAGGTAATAGCCCCAGGCCTTCAAAACAAACAGCCCGGCGATCAGTGAAGCCAAGTGCAGTTTGACTGGGGAGAAAACCCGCCACGCACCTTGCAAAAATTCACCAGAAGCCAGCAAAAAGTAAATCATTCCGGCAATAAAAAGAGCAATGATAAAGGCAGAAGCCGCTGAAGACTGCAGTAAGTCATAAAGGGGCAGTTTGAAGATATAAAACCCGACATCCCTGCCCAAAACAGGGTCTGTCTGCCCAAAAGGCACCGCATAGAAAAACTTCTGGAAAACCTCCCAGCGGGCACTAATGCTCACTGCAAAAACCAGTGCAAAGAAAGCACTCAGTGCACCCGCTATATACTTACCCGCACCCGAAGAAACCAGGCGGCGCAGAGGGCTTACAATTGCCTCAAATGGATTGCTGTGAATATCAATAACCTGGTACGGCGGCAAAGAGCGGCGAAGATACGAAAAATTAGCCTGGAAGAAAGCAAAAAATACCAGGAAAACACCGACACCCACTACAAAGCGAGTCAAAAACAGCGTCCAGAAAACTCCCTTGTGCCCGAGAGAGGCAAACCACATGAAATCCGACCAGATCCCCAACGCCCTCCCAAGAAACACCAGGGCAAGGAACACGACCAGTAAGATTAATTTCCTGCCCTTCATAACATCCTCCTTTTAATAAACTGCATTTAATGAATGTGGGCTTGAATATATTAATAGAAACTATTCTCAAAAAATCTCTTCCCACGAAAGCATCTTTACTTAGTTTGATATCACCCACACCCATTCCTTCTTTTCCACCCATCAAAATCTAAAAGCCCCCTCCGGGTAGGAGAGGGCTTTTTTGTCAACTACCTTTTCAGATTAACCAGTTCCTGAAGCATCTCATCAGATGTAGTAATTACCCTGGAGTTAGCCTGAAAACCCCGCTGGGTAATGATCAGGTCGGTAAACTCCGAAGAAATATCAACATTGGACGATTCCAGGGAACCGGGCTTGATCGTCCCAAAGCCACCGATCCCGGACTCTCCGATAATCGGCTGCCCGGAGTTGCTGGAATGTGAAAACATCGATTCCCCTTCCTTGGACAACCCGGCCGGGTTGGAGAAGTTGGCCAGAGCAACCTTGGCCAGCTGCTGGGTTGTCCCATTGGAGAACACCCCGATAATCGTTCCAGTCTTATCAAAGGTGAAGCTTTGGAGAGAACCATCCTTGTATCCATCCTGGTTCCTGGCAACCACAGAACTGCTGGCGGCATATTGGGTTACTTCCTGAAACCGGGGGGTAATCTCAACATCCAGTGCCCCATTGCCCGGGTTAAAGGCAATGGTTTCACTCCCAGATGTTCCACTGCATTTGCCGCTGGCATCGATGGTGATCTGCCCGGAACCTGTTCCTGGCATAATGGGAATCTCGATTATTCCAGTGGGAGCTGCTTTGGTTACGGTTGAACTCCAATCCCAGGCCCTGTCCTCTACCCGGTTAAATGTCGTGGTTACTGTATACTCATTCCCCAGTGAATCAAAAGCCGTTTGGCGGACAACCCTGGGCCCGGCGGGTGTGAACTCGACCGGTTCGATAGAAGTCATGGTATCAGGGCCAGCAACAGTAAACTGCTGGGGTGATGCCCCAACAGCGGGGTTGTTGATGGTTACGTCAGATAGATCGTCGCCATCCACATCTACTGCCACCGGACCGCCTGTTACCGCAGCAACTTTCCCA
>CALGIY010000003.1 GCA_937914965.1 uncultured Thermoanaerobacteraceae bacterium
AAATTCCTAATCACTCATCGGGCTCCGTTAAATGATATTCTTGAGGGATACGATATTTTCGGCAACAAGAAGGATAACTGTCTCAAGTGGCTAGTTACACCATATGTAAGATAAAAATGAGCGTGAGAAAAGAATTGACCGGGGAATTTATACCCCGGTTTTTTTATTTTATAACCACCCCTATTTAATCCGCCTCAGGTATTCCGGGCGCTGTGGTTGGAGTTCCAGATTAGGTGGTAAGTCTCTTTGGAGCTCATTTTGGATGTGTTCTACAAAACCTGCTATAGCAAAATCTGCTCCTTTGCCTGGATAAAGTTCCATACCGAGGGAGTGAAAATAATTAATCCAGGTATCTAGTGGTAGATCTTTGCTTTCTGCCATAGTGATCCGCATTGTTACTGTTTCACAATCGAAGGCACTCCCTACCGCAACCAGGGGGAAACAAAGGATTGCTACACGTGGGTAGCGCCAGTTTGGATTGATGGAGAAGCGGTACTCTTTGGGTAGATGGAAAGTGGTGGAAGAACGCTTGTCCCATGTGGTGATCAAGGATTTTTCAACCTGTTCGCTGATCCTGTCGATGGTAGATGGATGCACAAGGGTATCAACAGGCAGAATATCCACACCACGGCCTCGGCTAGGTGACAGTCTCCGGAATTCAGGAAGAGACTGGAGTAATCCAACGAGAAGTTCTTGCCTGATTTGACTGGTTAGTTCCTGAGGGAGTTGACTGCTCAACTGGCGCATGCTGGGGGCATCAGGTGCGATTACAGGAAGCAGCCAGGCAAAAAAGCAGGTCTTCAGGGATTCATCCTTGAGGATATAGTTCTGCAGCGGGTGACGGGTGCGTATCTTTTCTAGGCGCTCGGAGTTTTGCGTTACCCACAAGGCCCAGGAAGCATGTGGATCACGATAATGACGACGGAGCGGGTTTTCTTTCAACCAAGCGGAAAAGTTCTCTTGATCAAAGGGGACTGTAATAATCCAGGTGCCGTAATGATTTCCCTGCCATCTCTGGAACTCTCGCTGGCGAGCTAGCAAAAAATCCTTGAAAGCCTGAAGACCACCGCCCCAGAGATTTTCGAAGTCTTCCACGCTGTAGGTAACATAAACAAGCCGCTGTCCGTCACAAACAAAACCTGCTTTTTCTTTCATTACCATAAAAAGCGCCTCCGTCTATCATTATAGCGAAGGTATTATGATTAAGGTGTCTGTTTGTGTCGATGTTTTCTACAAAGAACATCAGAAAAGATGATGTTTTAGGGCAGTAAATGATGTTTTATAGAGTAGTTTTTTGATAAGTCACCAGGGTTACCTGAGATATAGGCAGTTAGAGTGTCGGAATGTGGGGTGGGGTGCTTGACTGGCAGCGGGAAAAGAACGTGGTTGAGGGATGTCATAAAGCTGTTGCATTTTCCAAATATCTACTGTATGATATATCTAAAAATGTATAGTGTAGGCTATATCTATCTGAGTTAAAAGAGGGAAAAAGGGGATAACCGATGGTTCATTAAAAAAATGGTCTTCATTTTAGGCGCCCCGGTAGATCCGAACGGATTTGAACTAGCAATTCTACTGTCTGCTGCTCATACTTTTAGCGCAAATTAAGCAATAGCAGTAACTTATCCTGAATAGAAGAAAAACGGGTAAACCATTGTTCTTAGTTTATCCACTTTTTTATTGTGCGCCCGGGCATGGGCGTCGGCGTAACCGGCTCACAAGGGGTGCTTGACTGGCAGCGGGAAAAGAAGTAGAATAGATTTTAGCAAAGTTCGGGATGTAGCGCAGTTTGGCTAGCGCGCTTGCTTCGGGAGCAAGAGGCCGGGAGTTCAAATCTCCCCATCCCGACCATTTTATTATAGTTTATCTTAGATAACAGATAACCCCCCTGGGGATTCCAGTGAGGGGTTTTTGTTTTTTATTGACTGCAGGGAAATCTTGTTTCGGCAAGGAAGCTTATGTTAAACTGTTGGCAAAGAAAAGGCCATGGTTTTTCAAGATCTAAATGATGAATGGAGCATAAAAAATGTCCTCTGATTTTGTTCATCTTCATGTACACAGTGAATACAGCCTGCTGGATGGGGCATGCCGCCTGAAAGATATGGTGCAGAAGGCGGTTGAAATGGAGATGCCTTCGCTTGCGATTACTGACCATGGTGTCATGTATGGGGTCGTCGATTTTTACAAACTAGCCAAAAAGGCGGGAATTCACCCGGTGCTTGGCTGTGAGGTATATGTCGCACCGCGCAGTCGCCTAAAAAAAGAGGCACATATTGACAGCGCCAACCATCACCTTGTGCTGCTGGCTGAAAATGAACAGGGTTACAAAAACTTGCTAGCTATTGTGTCAGCCGCCTACCTGGATGGTTTTTACTATAAGCCGCGGGCTGACAAGGAACTTTTAGCGCAGCACAGCAAGGGGATTATCGCTTCGAGTGCTTGCCTCGCCGGAGAGATACCTAGATTGCTCCTTGATGGGGGCTATGAAAAGGCTCGGGAAACAGCGTGTGAGTACCAGGAGATTTTTGGTAAGGATAATTTTTTCCTAGAGATGATGGACCACCACCTGCCCGAACAAAGGATGGTAAATGAGGCACTGCGGAAGTTGTCCCAAGATACTGGGATACCTCTAATTATTACCAACGATTCCCACTATCTCCGGAGGGAAGATGCACGCATCCACGACATCTTGCTTTGTATCCAGACGGGCAAGACGCTGCAGGATGAAAACCGCCTGCGTTTTACCGGACAGGAATTTTACTTGAAATCCCAGGCGGAAATGGCTGCCCTTTTCCCTAATGACCAGGATGCACTGAGGCGAACCGGGGAGATTGCTGAGCGCTGTCAAGTAGAGATTGATTTCAGCCATATGCACCTCCCAGAATTTCAGGTGCCGACCGACTATGACCTGGATTCTTACCTGCACAAACTCTGTGAGGAGGGGCTTTCCAATCGTTATCCTGATGGTGTTTCCCAGGAGGCACGGCAGCGACTTGACCATGAACTGCGCATTATACAGCAGATGGGATTTTCCGGCTACTTCCTTATTGTTCAGGATTTCGTCATCTGGGCGCGGAATCATGGGGTTCCAGTGGGTCCTGGCCGTGGGTCAGCGGCTGGTTCCCTGGTTGCCTATTCGCTTGGGATCACCAATATCGATCCCTTAAAATATGCCCTTCTTTTTGAGCGCTTTCTTAACCCTGACCGGGTAAGCATGCCAGATATCGATATCGACTTTTGTTATGAGCGCCGGGAGGAAGTGATCGAGTATGTGATCTCCAAATACGGGGAGGATCATGTATCCCAGATCATTACCTTTGGAACCATGATGGCTCGTGCAGCTATAAGGGATGTGGGACGGGTCTTGGACCTTCCCTTGCCAGAGGTTGGCCGGATCGCCAAACTCATCCCAGAAGAACTGGGGGTTACATTAGATAAAGCTTTGCAGACCCCAGAACTCAAGCAGATTTATGACAGCGATGCCGATATAAAGCAGCTGCTGGACCTGGCTCGTGGCATCGAAGGAATGCCGCGGCATGCATCCACCCACGCTGCTGGGATTGTGATCTCCAGCGAACCGCTGGTTAACTTCGTACCCCTTCAGAAAAATGGTGATGCGGCCATCACCCAGTTTCCCAAGGAGACTGTAGAGGAAATCGGCCTTTTAAAAATGGATTTCCTGGGGTTGCGTACACTGACAGTGATTGATGATGCACTGCAGGCCATTGAGGCCTACAAACAGGTGCGGCTTGATCCGGACCACTTCCCTCTCGATGATGAGTTGACCTTTAGTCTTTTAGATTCTGGCGAAACAAGCGGTGTCTTCCAGTTAGAAAGCACTGGGATGCGTCATATCTTGAAGAGTATGAAGCCCCGACGGTTCGAGGACATGATTGCTTTGGTTGCTCTTTACCGTCCTGGCCCCTTAGGGAGTGGTATGGTCGATGATTTCATCAGCAGAAAAAACGGCAAAACCAAGGTGGAGTATCCTCACCCGGTCTTGGAGCCAATTTTAAAAGAAACATATGGGGTTATCCTTTATCAGGAACAGGTGATGCAGATCTCCTGTGAACTAGCGGGTTTCTCCATGGCCCAAGCTGATTCCATGCGCAGGGCTATGGGAAAGAAAAAGCCGGAAGTATTGGCTGCGATGCGAGAGAACTTCCTGGCCGGTGCAAAAGAAAACCAAATAGATCCCAGCAAGGCTGGCGAGATTTTCGATCTCATGGAGCATTTTGCGGGGTACGGCTTTAATAAAAGCCATTCCGCTGCTTATGCCCTCATCGCTTACCAGACCGCTTATTTGAAAGCTCACTATCCAGTGGCTTTTATGGCAGCGATGATGACCAGCTTCCGGAATAACTCTGATAAAGTATCATATTATATCCAGGAGTGCCAAAGGCTGAAGATCGAAATCCTTCCACCAGATGTGAACGAATCCCTGGAAAACTTTACAGTAGCAGGGGAAAGAGGGATTAGGTTTGGCCTAGCTGCTGTTAAGAATGTGGGGGAAGGGGCAGTCCAAGCGATTATTGAAGCCCGTAAACAAGGGGGCCCCTTCAAATGTCTAGATGATTTTTGCACTCGAGTTGATTTGCGCCAGGTGAATAAACGGGTTATTGAAAGCCTTGTACTTTGTGGTGCTTTTGATTCGCAGGGAGCCTTCCGATCCCAGTTAATGGCGGTGCTCGATGAATGCATAGAAAATGCCCAAGCAGACAGGAGAGATAAAGAGGCTCAGTTAACCGGGCAGGTTTCACTTCTTGATATTCTATCGGAACCACAGCAGGAGCAGGTTCAGCGCAGCCTGCCAGAGGTACCGGAATACCCCATGAGGGAGCTGTTAGCCCGGGAAAAAGAGGTACTTGGCTTTTATGTCAGCGGGCACCCCCTAGAAGGGTATGAGGATCTCCTCTCACGGAGGGCAAAAAATAAAATCTCCAATCTCGGCCGCCATCGTGATCGTGACAGGGTTAAGTTAGGGGGGATTATCACCTCGTGCAAGCGGGGCACTACCAAGCGGGGTGATGGTGTTATTTACTTTACTTTAGAGGATCGAGCAGGTAATGTAGATGTAAACTATTATCTCCGGGGTAACCAGGATACCTCCTGCATCAGAGAGGATGCCATTGTCCTGGTTGAGGGGCGTCTCAGTGTCCATGATGATTCTTTTCGCATTTACTGCGAGGGGGTGAAACCCCTGGAAATGAATCCTGAAGAATCTGATCAATATCTTTATATCAGGATAAATTCCTATGCAGCAACGCCTGAGGTGTTGAATAAACTGCAGACGCTTTTTGTACAGTATCGGGGAATCAACCCTGTTTTGTTGTATTTTGTAGAGGAGAAGACAGTGATGATGGCGGGA
>CALGIY010000004.1 GCA_937914965.1 uncultured Thermoanaerobacteraceae bacterium
ACACTCTTTCCCTACACGACGCTCTTCCGATCTGTGAGAGATTTGAGCACTTCCTTCATGAAGGTTCTTCAAGATGCCGAGCTTCTGGTCAATACCACACCGGTTGGAATGTATCCTCACCACCAGGTGAAACCCCTAGTCATGAAGGAAGAATTACACCCGGGGCTTTTGGTCTGTGATTTGGTCTATAACCCTATCCAGACAAGGCTTCTGGAAGAGGCTGCTTTGGTGGGCTGTTCTGTTTTGAGTGGGGTGGGGATGCTGGCTCACCAGGGCGCATTTGCTTTCCAGTTGTGGACCGGAAGGGAAGCACCTGTTGATCTGATGCAGGATGTGGTGGAAGAGGCTCTTCGAAATATTTCAGAGTGAATGGGGTGGTAGATGATGCTGCGTTACCTGACTGCGGGTGAGTCACATGGCCCTGCCTTGACCGCGATCATCGAGGGGTTTCCGGCAGGGGTTGAGGTGACCAAAGAGAAGATCAATGCTCAATTGGCGCGCCGACAGGTTACCTATGGCCGCGGGGCGCGTATGAAAATAGAAAAGGATGCTGTGGAGATCACTTCTGGTGTGCGCAAGGGGCTGACACTGGGAAGTCCGATAGCACTGAGCATCAAGAATTTGGATTGGGAGAACTGGCATGAGGTGATGTCAAGTGATCCGGAGCAGATCGTGCCGGAAAAGGAGGAAGCCAAAGCATTAACCAGACCGCGCCCTGGTCATGCAGACCTGGCGGGGGGATTGAAGTACTCCCATCTAGACCTGCGCTGTGTTTTGGAAAGGGCAAGTGCCAGGGAAACGGCCATCAGGGTTGCAGTAGGGACACTGGGAAGGATCCTGATTGAGTCCTTGGGGATCAGTGTTTTCAGCCATGTAGTGCAAATTGGTAAGGCCGTGGCTCCTGAATACAGTCTGACCTACCAACAGCTGGCGGAACAGAGCGCTCACTCTCCGGTGGGTTGTGCAGACAGTGAGGCAGCTTCTGCGATGATGGAGCAGATTGATAAAGCTCGGGAGAAAGAGGATACACTGGGCGGTATTTTCGAGATTGTATGTACCGGCTTGCCCCCGGGTCTGGGCAGTTATGTCCACTGGGACCGGCGCCTGGATACCCACCTGGCCGCGGCAGTGATGGGAATACCCGCAGTAAAAGGCGTCGAAATTGGATTAGGCTTCCGGGGTGCTGCTGTGCCTGGGTCCAGATACCATGATGAAATCTGCTGTACTCCGGAACGCGGTATCTACCGTCCCACTAACAGAGCAGGGGGACTGGAGGGCGGGGTCACCAATGGCGAACCCTTAGTTCTAAGAGCTGTTGTCAAGCCCATCCCTACATTGGGGAAACCCCTCCGGAGTGTGGATCTGGTCACCAAAAAGGAGTGCCTGGCAGCTCTGGAGCGGAGCGATACCTGTATTGTTCCTGCTGGTGCAGTGATTGGAGAAGCGGTAGTGGCATTAGCACTGGCAGATGCTGTTTTGGAGAAGTTCGGTGGGGATACTCTGGGTGAGATTCAGGAGCGCTGTAGAAAATGGAGGTCGGAGACCGGAAGTCTGAGACCGGAAAAATGATGAACAATCTGGCGTTTGACCTCTGGCCTTGGGCGTAGACATCTATTTGGAGTTCAAGAGAGCCGTCCTCAGTGCATTCCGGGGTGTCAAAAGTGTCAAAAGGACCGTCCCTGTGACACATTGGAGGATTTGATGTTGATGAAAAAGAGCAGTATTGTTCTGATCGGTTTTATGGGAGTTGGGAAAACAGCTGTCGGAAAGTGTCTGGCGGATTATCTGCAGGTGGAGTTTATTGATACTGATCTAGTGGTAGAGACTGAGGCTGGGATGACAATTCCAGAGATTTTTCAAAGGTACGGGGAAAAGCGCTTTAGAGCTCTGGAGTGCAAGGTGGTCCGGGAGGCAGCTGCCTGCAGCAGAAAGGTGATCGCAACCGGGGGAGGGGTGGTTTTAAACCCTGAAAATCTTCGGCTGCTGCGGGAAAAGGGGTGTATTATTCTCCTGGAGGCCCAACCGGAAGTAATAGAGGACCGCCTAAAAAAACAGGGTGGGCGCCCTCTGCTCTATCACGGGAAGGACCTGCGCTCCCGCATCCAAGAACTTTTAGATGAGCGACAAAAATATTACCAGGACTGTGATTTTGCTGTTGACACATCAGATCTCAGTGTGGAGCAGGCAGCGAAGGAAATAACCTCTTTATTAAAATATCAGGTAAGGGAACCAGAGGAGGGCGGGGATTTTGGGAATCCTGCGGGTTAACTTGAAAGAGCGTAGTTATAGTATCCAGATCGGGGCAGGAAATCTTAAAGATCTAGGAGAAGCAATTATTCCCCTGCAGTGCAGCCCCCGCATCTTTGTGGTCACCAATGAGCTGGTAGGCGGGTTGTATGGGGACCAGGTGGTGGAATCTCTTAGCAAAACGGGGTTTGATCCCCTTATCTATCAGCTGCCTGATGGGGAAAAGTTCAAGTCCCTGGAGTCGGCGGAAAAATTGTATACAGCAGCTCTGAAGGGTGGCCTTGACCGGCGGAGTGGAGTGGTTGCTTTGGGCGGTGGGGTGATCGGGGACTTAGCAGGTTT
>CALGIY010000005.1 GCA_937914965.1 uncultured Thermoanaerobacteraceae bacterium
TTTAGCTGGCGCGTCAAGGCGGGCCGAATGAAATTTTTACGTATCTCACCCCTTACTTCTTGCCTTTAACTCCTGCTTTACCAGCTTTACGCCTGATCACTTCATTATCGTATTTAATACCCTTACCCTTATAAGGCTCGGGTTCCCGGACACTCCTGATCTGAGCTGCCAGGGCACCCACCTTCTCTTTATCAATTCCTTTTACAATAATCTTATTCGCAGCTGGGACCTCAATCTCAAGTCCCTCTTCTGGTTCAATCTCTACCTGGTGTGAATATCCCACAGTAAGCACCAGCTTTTTCCCCTGCATGGCGGCTCGGTATCCTACTCCAACCAAGTCCAGGTTCTTACTGAACCCCTTGGTAACCCCATCCACCATATTCTGCACTATAGCTCTGGTCATCCCGTGGAGGGAGCGGTGCTCCTTCTCATCTGAGGGCCGCTTCACATACAGTTTGCCATCATCCAGGGAAACCTGCATCTCTGAGTGAATTTTGCTGGATAACTGCCCTTTTGGCCCTTTTACTTCCACCAGGTGATCCCCGATCGTTACCTCGACTCCTGCCGGTATTGTTACCGGAAGGCGCCCTACTCGAGACATAGTACCACCTCCCCTACCAAATGTAGCAAACTACTTCGCCACCCAGACCTTCCTGCCTGGCATTTTTGTCGGTCATCAGACCCTTGGACGTGGAGATTACAGCCACACCCATGCCACCCAGTACTCTGGGAACTTCATCCTTTTTAACATAAACTCTAAGACCTGGTTTACTAATACGCTTCAGCCCCGAAATGACCTTCCGTCGACTCGGGCCGTATTTCATATGGAGCCGCAAAATTCCCTGTTTCCCGTCCCTTACATATTCATAATGTTTAATATATCCCTCGGTTTTCAGGATATCCGCCAAGGACTTCTTCATTGTGGATGCAGGGATTTCCACGCACTCTCGGTAAACCTGGTTCGCATTGCGAATCCTAGTCAAAAAATCTGCAATGGGATCCGTAACCATATTCAACCCTCCTCTGTGCCGTTTTACCAGCTCGACTTTACAACACCGGGGATCTGCCCTTTATAAGCAAGTTCCCGGAAGCAGATACGGCACATTCCAAATTTGCGTAGGTAGGCGCGTGGCCTGCCGCAGAGAGGACATCTATTATAGGCCCTAACCTTGTATTTCGGCTTTCTTTGCTGCCTAATTGCCAGCGACTTCTTGGCCACCATTTTCCCTCCTTTGTGAGTGCCTAGGAATTATTCCCGAAAGGGCATCCCCGTCAGTTTAAGTAACTCCCGAGCCTCTTCATCTGTTTTTGCTGTTGTCACTATCGTAATATCCATACCGCGCATTTTATCAACTTGATCATAATCAATTTCTGGAAAAATTACTTGTTCCCGCAAGCCCATGGTATAGTTTCCCCTGCCATCAAAGGATCTAGGTGATACACCCCGGAAATCCCGGACGCGAGGCAGAACAATATTAACCAGTTTGGTATAAAAATCATACATTCTGTCCCCACGCAGGGTCACTTTGCAGCCGATCTTCATTCCTTCCCGCAGTTTGAATGCTGCGATGGATTTGCTGGCTGTGGTAATCACTGGCTGCTGACCAGTAATAACTCTCAGGTCATTTACTGCAGCCTCCAGGGCCTTGGAATTTTCGATCGCCGCGCCGACCCCCATATTAACCACAATCTTATCCAACTTCGGGGCCTCCATGACATTGCGGTAGTTGAATCTTTTGATCAACTCAGAAACAATCTCGCTGCGGTAGCGTTCTTTGAGACCCAATTCTAGTTCACTCCTTTACCGTAGCCTCTACTTATCAATAATTTCCCCGCATTTTTTGCAGGCCCGGTAGCTGCTATCATCAGTGCTTTTGCTGGCAACCCGGGTGGGCTTGTTGCACTTAGAGCATACAAGCATCACATTGGAACTATCTATGGACGCCTCTTTTTCTACAATCCCACCCTGAGGCATCGCCCGGGTCGGGCGGCTGTGTCGCTTGACGATACTAACCCCTTCAACGATCACCTTTCTCTTGGAAGGGAGGGTTTGGAGTACTTTACCGCGCTTACCGGCATCTTTCCCCGTCAGGATATAGACTGTATCTCCTTTGCGCACATGCAGTTTAGGTTGAGACATAATTTCACCTCCACTCCAAGATTTAGAGGACCTCTGGTGCCAGGGATACTATTTTCATGAAGTCCTTATCCCGTAATTCCCTGGCTACAGGACCAAAAATCCGGGTACCCCGTGGGTTTTTCTCATCATTTAAGATCACTGCCGCATTCTCGCTGAACTTGATAGTCGAACCGTCTGGCCGCCGGATACCCTTGCAGGTTCTGACAACCACCGCACGCACAACCTCACCTTTTTTGACCATCCCACCGGGACTTGCTTCCTTTACAGAAGCAACAATGACATCTCCAACAGAGGCATAGCGCCGATAAGACCCGCCTAAAACTCTAATGCATAATAGCTTTTTGGCTCCAGTATTATCGCCAACCTTAAGCATCGTCTGCTGCTGGATCATTTGCGTTGTCCTCCCTTCGGAGCGGTCCCAGTTGAACGGCGCGCGACAGTATTTCTGACACTCGCCATCTTTTTTCCTTACTTAAAGGGCGAGTTTCCATAATCCTTACCTTATCGCCGATCCTACAGGTATTTTGCTCATCATGAGCTTTGTATTTCTTGGTTCTTCTAACAATACGGCCATAAAGAGGATGCCGCACTGATGTCTCCACTGCAACTACAACGGTTTTATCCATTTTATCGCTGACAATATTACCTATCCGTGTCTTACGCTGTTTTCGTTCTGCCATGTCGACACCCCCTATCCTTCCTGGCCTAACTCAATGTTTGCCCCGCGCTCTCTAACCATTTCTCTTTCACGAACTATGGTCTTAGCCCGGGCAAAGCTACGCCGGACCTCGCGAATACGCAAGGGATTTTCCAACTGTCCTGTCGCCAACTGGAAGCGCAGGCGAAATAACTCATCTTTCAGATCTACTAACTTATTTTCTAGCTCATCATCTGTCAGCTCACGCAGTTCCTTAACCTTCTTCACCGGCCTCACCACCTGCTTCCTGCCGTTTGATAAATCGTGTCTTGATCGGCAATTTATGGCCCGCCAGGCGCATCGCCTCCCGAGCTATATCATCGGGAACTCCAGCTAGTTCAAAAAGAATACGCCCTGGTTTCACAACTGCCACCCAGTAATCAGGAGCACCTTTCCCGCTCCCCATACGTGTTTCTGCCGCTTTCGCAGTAACAGACTGCTGGGGAAATATCTTTATCCAAATCTTTCCACCCCGCTTCACATAACGGGTCATCGCAATACGAGCGGCCTCTATCTGTCGGGCACTGATAAAACCCGGCTCCAAAGCTTGGAGGCCATACTCCCCAAACGATATCTCATATCCACGCTCAATCTTTCCGGTAGGAAGGCTAAGGTGGGGTTTCCTGTATTTCACCCTCTTGGGCATCAACATTTAACCCTCGCCTCCTTCTACTGCACCGCCTCTAGCAGTTTTCTTTTTTTCCGGGAAAACTTCTCCGCGGTAAATCCAAACTTTCACACCGATCTTGCCGTACTGTGTATTGCCTTCAGCAAGACCGTAATCAATGTCAGCCCGCAGTGTATGGAGGGGAACCTTTCCTTCGCTGTACCACTCGGCGCGAGCCATTTCCGCTCCACCCAAGCGACCACCTAAAGCGATCCGGATTCCCTGAGCACCCATGCGCATAGTCCTGGATACCGCCTGTTTCATAGCTCTACGGAATCCCACACGCCTTTCTAGTTGGGAGGCCACACTCTCGGCAACCAACTGTGCATCTAGTTCAGGCCTCTTGATCTCCACGATATTAACACTGACCTGCTTACCTGACAACTTTGTCAGATCTTTACGCAGCGCTTCCACCTCGGTACCCCCGCGCCCGATGACAATACCGGGTTTCGCAGTGTGTATAGAAATACGCAGGCGGTTAGCTGCTCTCTCAATCTGCACCAGAGATATACCCGCGATATAAAGCCGTTTTTTAATATACTTTCTCAGCAGAATATCTTCATGGAGCAGTTCGCGGTATTTTTTATCGGCATACCACCTGGAATCCCATTCCTTGATGATGCCTAAACGAAGACCCTTGGGGTTTACTTTTTGACCCATCCTTACCCCTCCTTTCGTTCGGCTACTATTACAGTAATATGACTTGTTCTCCTGCGCTTTACATCAGCCCTGCCCCGCGCTCGCGGGCGATAGCGCTTAACAGTGGGTCCCTCATCCACGAGGATTGTTTTTATATACAGGCCCTCCCGGTCAAGGTTTTGGTTGTGCTCCGCATTAGCAACAGCGGAATTGACCACCTTAGCGATGGGAACCGTTATTCTACCTGGCATAAATTTCAATATTGACATGGCCTCTGTCACAGCCTTGCCGCGTACCAGGTCCGCCACCAACCGCATCTTGCGTGGGGGTATCCAGATATAGCGTGCAACAGCCCTTGCTTCCACGAGAATTCACCCCTTCTATTTGAGTGCCGTTGAGCGTTCTGTATGGGCACCGTGGCCGCGGAAGGTACGTGTTGGCGCAAATTCACCCAGCTTGTGCCCCACCATATCCTCGGTAATATAAATGGGAACATGTCTCCGCCCGTCGTGCACTGCAATCGTATGTCCAATCATCTCGGGAAATATTGTCGACCGCCGCGACCAGGTCTTAATTACCCGTTTTTCGCTCTTTTCATTCATATACTGAATTCTGTCCATCAACTTTGTTTCACAATAAGGCCCTTTTTTGAGAGAACGACCCAAGTTTGCATCCCTCCTTGAGCGCTTGTTACTTAGTGCGCCGTTTAATAATATATTGACTAGAGGTCTTTTTCTTCTTACGCGTTCTGGCACCAAGTGCCGGTTTTCCCCAAGGTGTCACTGGATGACGTCCAGCAGATGATTTCCCTTCACCACCACCATGCGGGTGGTCAACCGGGTTCATAACAACGCCACGTACAGCTGGTCTCCACCCCAAAAAGCGCGTCTTGCCAGCCTTACCATAATGGGTATTTTCATGATCTAGATTACCCACCTGGCCAACTGTTGCCTTGCATGCGGCGAGAACCATCCTCATTTCTCCTGAGGGCATCCTCAGGGTAGCGTACTTCCCTTCCTTGGCCATCAGTTGTGCAGATGCTCCCGCAGAGCGCACCAGTTTGGCGCCTCCCCCAGGTGTCATCTCAACATTATGAACCATAGTTCCTACAGGAATATTACGCAAAATAAGTGCATTCCCTGGTTTGATATCCGCACCTGTGCCCGAGAGCACAGATTCTCCAGCCTTCATCCCCTGAGGAGCCAAGATGTACCTCTTTTCTCCATCTGCATAATGGAGCAGGGCAATATTGGCGGACCGGTTGGGGTCGTACTCAAGAGAGACTACTTTTGCTGGGATACCATCTTTATCCCGCTTGAAATCGATTACACGGAGATAACGCTTAGCGCCGCCGCCACGGTGACGTACCGTGATCCGACCGGTGTTATTGCGGCCAGCTTTCTTGCGAACGGGCTCAAGCAGTGATTTCTCAGGTCGCCCTTCGTCTAGATCCTTATATGCTACCACACTCATAAATCGTCGGCCTGGAGTTGTCGGTTTGTACTTTTTAGTTCCCATTCTATTCCCTCCTTCCGCTGCCATATAAAGCCCTGAAACTTAAACAAGCAGTTCTTCGAAAATATTAATCTTGTCACCAGGACTCAAGGTAACAACGGCTTTCTTGCGTACCGATGTCAATCCTAGAGAACGGCCAACGCGTTTCTTCTTGCCCTTCACTGTCATGGTATTGACCGCCAGTACTTTTACACTGAAAAGTTCTTCTACAGCCTGCTTGATCTCGATCTTGTTAGCCTTTCTATCCACATAAAAAGAGTATTTATTTTGCTCCTGGGCAAGGTTCACCGCTTTTTCTGTGACCAAAGGCCTGATAACGATATCATGAGGGCTTCGCATCACCCAGCACCTCCTCAATCCTGGCCACTGCCTGCCGACTAATAATTACTTTATCTGCAGCCAGAATATCATACACATTCAAGCCGTCGGCTAACTTAACATTAACTCCTGGAATGTTGCGTGTCGCCCTGATCAGATCTAGCTGTTCCTCCAAGGCAACCAGCAAAATATTTCCTTCAACTTCCAAGGAATTCAAAAGCTTTACAGCTTCTTTAGTCTTCGGCACTGCGAGTTTTAGTTCCTCAACAACAACCAGGTCGCCATCCCCAGCTCGTACTGACAAGGCAGACTTCAGCGCCACGCGACGCATCTTGCGCGGCATAGCCTGCTGGTAGCTGCGCGGTTGCGGCCCGAAGGTAATTCCACCTCCACGCCACAAAGGAGAGCGAATACTCCCAACGCGTGCACGTCCAGTACCCTTCTGGCGCCACGGTTTACGACCACCGCCCCGTACCTGACCACGTGTCTTCGTGGCGGCATTTCCCAACCGCTGGTTCGCAAGATGACGCACCACAGCCTGGTGGAGGAGCTCATTCTTTACCGGGACACCAAAAACATCTTCCCGGAGGTCTAAATCTCCAACCTTGACTCCTTCTGCATTAAACAAAGCAGCTTTAGGCATCTTTATTCCTCCTTTCTGGCTAGTGCAGCGATTTCTTGATCATCAGCAGCCCTGTCCGGGGCCCTGGAGCTGCACCCCGCACCAACAGGAGATTGCGGTCAGCATCTACCTTGACTACCTGGATCTTTTGGACTGTTACCTTTTCTCCACCCATCCTGCCTGGCAATTTCCTGCCTTTAAAGACCCGAGCAGGACCCTTAGCCCCTAATGACCCAGGGCCTCGGTGGTATTTTGAACCATGTTTCGTGGGTCCGCGGTGGAAACCATGCCTTTTGATACTACCCGCAAAACCCTTCCCCTTAGAAGTTCCCTGAATATCTACATACTCGCCAGGGCTGAAAATATCTACCTTAATCTCCTGCCCTACTTCATATCCCTCTAAATCTGCCTCATTCAGGCGGATCTCTTTGAGGAAACGAAGAGGCTTAACTTTATCTTTATTGAAATGACCGCGTAGGGGGCAATTCAACTTCTCCCCACGCACCTCTTCAAAGCCAACCTGCAGTGCTGCGTAACCATCCCGTTCCGGGGTTTTCTTCTGAACGACATAACAGGGTCCTGCTTCAATCACTGTTACTGGTACTGTTTTTCCTTCTTCATCGAAAACCTGGGACATGCCCACTTTGCGGCCGAGAATGCTTTTCCGCAACTTCTTCACCTCCTAATCCCTAACCCTCCGGCATTTCTTAAAGCTTAATCTCAATATCAACCCCAGCCGGAAGGTCGAGACGCATGAGGGCATCAATTGTTTTTGGAGTTGGTTCCAGAATATCGATCAGTCGTTTGTGCGTACGCATTTCAAACTGCTCCCGTGAATCTTTATCTACATGGGGAGACCGCAAAACGGTAATAATACTTTTTTCAGTTGGTAGCGGAACAGGCCCTGAGATAACTGCCCCTGTGCGCCCTGCCGTCTCAACAATCTTTAGTGCTGACTGGTCGAGAATCTTGTGATCAAATGCTTTTAATCTGATCCGTATCTTTTGGCGCGCCACTCTCATCCCTCCTTAAGCAGACCTCGCCACTCTTGATCCTTGCTGGTCCAAGGGATCTGCTATTCGATAACCTGTGTAACAACACCGGCTCCTACTGTACGGCCACCCTCACGAATAGCGAAGCGCTGTCCCTCTTCCATAGCGATCGGAGTGATGAGTTCCCCTGTCATGTTCACATTGTCACCGGGCATGATCATTTCAACGCCCTCTGGCATATCAATAATACCTGTAACATCTGTGGTCCGGAAGTAAAACTGCGGCCTGTATCCATTGAAGAAAGGGGTATGACGACCTCCCTCTTCCTTGGTCAGCACATAAACATTTGCCTTAAACTTAGTATGTCCTTGCACCGAAGCAGGCTTTGCAATAACTTGCCCACGCTCTACATCTTCCCGGTCAATTCCCCGAAGCAGCACGCCGATGTTGTCACCAGCCTGGCCTTGGTCCAGAAGTTTCCGGAACATTTCTACACCGGTAACTACAGTTTTACGCGGCTTTTCCTGAAGCCCAACAATCTCAACGTCATCTCCGACTTTAACAATACCGCGCTCTACCCTGCCAGTTACAACTGTCCCACGCCCGGTGATGGAGAAAACGTCCTCAACAGGCATCAGGAACGGCTTTTCGACATCGCGCTCTGGTGTCGGGAAATATTCGTCAATAGCAGCGACCAGCTTATGGATAGGCCCACAGTGTTCGCAGTCAGGGCTCCCACAGCCACACTCCATGGCCTTTAGAGCACTCCCAGCGATAATCGGAATATCATCACCTGGGAACTCATATTCGCTCAACAGTTCCCGTACTTCTAGTTCCACAAGTTCCATCAGTTCTGGGTCATCAACCATATCACACTTGTTGAGGAAAACCACAATTTTGGGGACACCAACCTGCCGTGCCAACACAATGTGCTCACGAGTCTGTGGCATAGGCCCATCAGCAGCAGAAACAACCAGGATAGCACCATCCATCTGGGCAGCTCCGGTGATCATGTTCTTGATATAGTCAGCGTGACCCGGGCAGTCCACATGAGCATAGTGTCTGGTGTCTGTTTCATATTCCACATGGGAGATAGCAATGGTGATCCCGCGCTCTCTCTCCTCAGGGGCCTTATCGATTTGACCATAATCGGTGGCATCAGCATAACCCTTCTGGCTTAAAACTTTGGTAATAGCCGAGGTTAGCGTTGTCTTACCGTGGTCCACATGCCCGATGGTCCCGATGTTCACATGCGGCTTAGTGCGCTCGTATTTTTTCTTAGCCATTTTCATATCCTTCCTTTCAAAATTAATAATTGACTGTGCTGATCCTGGCACTTAGTTTGAGTAAGGTGCCAAGCTGCATCCCAAACATAACCCAATTTTTCTGGATACAGTTAGTGTGCAGATGATTTATATGGCAAACCCGTACCCCTGTGTCTTGAGAATCTCTTCCACGACATCAGAGGGGGCCTGCGAGTAATGGTCATACTGCATCACATAATTACCCCGGCCCTGAGTCAGAGAGCGAAGATCAGTGGCATACCCAAACATTTCAGCCAGAGGCGCCAGTCCCCGAACAACCTGATAGTTGCCCTGGATTTCTGTAGTCTCAATCCGGCCACGCCGGGAGCCAAGGTCTCCAATCACATCGCCCAGGTATTCCTCGGGCACAGTAATATCAATTTTCATGATTGGTTCTAAAATCACAGCTTTACCCTTCTCTGCAGCATCACGAAAAGCCATAGATCCGGCAATCTTAAAGGATAGTTCTGAGGAGTCCACATCATGGTAGGAACCCCCTACCAGAACAGCACGAATATCAACCATCGGGTATCCAGCCACCGTACCACTTTCCATGGCCTCTTTGACACCATTTTCGATGGGATTGATGAACTCCTTAGGAATGATCCCGCCTGTCGTGCGGTCCTCAAATTCAAAGCCCTGTCCAGCAGGAAGTGGTTCAACCTCCAGGATCGCATGCCCATACTGGCCATGCCCCCCGCTTTGCTTGATGTACTTTCCTTCCCCCCGGACACTGCGGCTAATTGTCTCCTTATAGGCCACTTGACGTTTGCCCACATTTGCCTCTACATGGAATTCCCTAAGCAATCGGTCAACAATGACCTCCAGGTGCAGTTCACCCATTCCAGAGATCAATGTCTGCCCGGTTTCATGATCAGTAACCGTCCGGAAAGTCGGGTCCTCCTCAGCTAGACGGTGCAGAGCCATGCCGATCCTGTCCTGGTCCGCCTTTGTTTTTGGTTCAATAGCAACGCAAATAACCGGATCTGGGAAAGATATGGCTTCTAATATAACGGGATGGTCTTCTGGACACAGGGTATCCCCGGTGGCGGTCCCCTTGAGACCTACTGCCGCAACAATTTCGCCAGCATAGGCCTCGTTTATATCTTGTCGGTGGTTGGCATGCATTTTCATCAGCCGCCCGACACGCTCTCTTTTTCCTTTAGTGATGTTATAGACTGTACCACCTGTCTTAAGAACCCCAGAGTAAATGCGTAGAAAAACGAGTTTTCCTACATAGTTATCAGTCTGGACCTTAAAGGCCAAGGCCGAAACGGGTTCATTATCATCCACCTTACGATAAACCTTATCCCCGGTATCCGGGTTTTCCCCTTCCATCGGTGGCACATCCAGCGGTGAAGGCAGGTAGTCTACAATAGCATCAATAAGCGGCTGTACACCTTTGTTGTGGAAAGATGTCCCACACAAAACAGGTATAAACTTACAGGCCAGTGTGCCTTTCCTGATAGCTGCCTTGATCTGCTCCGCAGTGATCTTACCCCCATCGAGGTAGTTGGACAGCAGTTGATCATCAAATTCAGCTAAAGACTCCAGCAGTTGTTCCCGGTAAAACCGCTTTTCGGCAACCAGTTCCGCGGGCACAGTTGTCTCAATATATTCCCTGCCTAGTTGATCCTCAAAAATAAGCGCTCTATCATTGACCAGATCGATCACACCTCGGAATGAACTCTCACTTCCGATAGGAATCTGCACCGGCACAGCATTAGCCTGCAGGCGCTTCCGAATCATAGCTACAGAGCGGTGAAAGTCAGCACCAACTCGGTCCATTTTATTCATATAGGCCACGCCTTCATAAAGTGGTTATGATCAATGGTGTAATACTTCTTGCCACGGATCGTG
>CALGIY010000006.1 GCA_937914965.1 uncultured Thermoanaerobacteraceae bacterium
TCCAGGAGCTTAGCGCCACTTATCCCACAGCTATAAAAAGAAGCGGGGGTATTAGTGAGAGAAAGGGGGAAACACCTTTTCAGGTAAGTTTCCCCCATACAATGGGTGTAACAGAGTAATTTCACAACTTATTTCTGCTCCTCGAGCTCTCCCAGCCGCTTATTAATTTCGTCTAACCGCTGCTGCAAAAAACTTGATTGTTGTTTGAGAACATCTGCTTCATTCCATGACTCTCCCTGGCTCGGTGCAGCAGCCCAGGGTCCAGGAGCGGAATCTCCTTGTGCAGCCCACCAGCGGCGAGGAAGCCAGGGAAAAAACCGGCAGAAAGGTGATGAGTTACCCCTACCTCGACCTCCCCAACCTCGGCCAGGGCCGCCTTTCCAGAACCCAGGTCCGAAATAGTTACGTCCACGCATCTATTAACACTTCCCCTCTCATTTTTTTTGCTTATTGTCATTATCCATGCTCTTCCTGCACTTCTCACAATAACCATAAAACTGACAGCAGTAATCTTTAATTAGAAAACCGGTTTTTTCTGTTATCAGATCCAGCAGTTTCTTTGGGAAGAAAGTTAAAATAATTTAACTATCTAATGATCACACACATTAGTACCTGTTTTCAGGCTTCCATCAAGATACGCTGCCAGCACATCATCTACAACACCACTAGCTCCTACAACCACTTGGATATTTTGCTGGCCAAAAAGCTGCTGAGCCCGGGACCCCATCCCCCCGGCGATCACAACATTAACTCCTTCACCTGCTAGAACACGTGGAAGTAAGCCCGGTTCATGAGCGGGAGGTGTCATATTTTTCTTGCTGACAACCTTCCCATCTTCCACCTCAACGATAGTAAAACTCTCACAGTGTCCAAAATGAGGGCAGACACTATTTTCTTGAGAAGGAATAGCGATTTTCATTGTTTTATCCTCCTGTTAAGTTATTAATTTTTATCCTTGAAAAGATATCCCCTGACGGTTTCCCACATCTCTGTGATGGCTTCCCCTGCCCTGGTTTCTAGCAGCTGCTCAATAGGCAGTCCCTGTTTAACAACATCAAGAACACTAGGGTCAAAAGGAATCCTCCCCACCAGGTTAATACCTTCATCCGCACAGTATCTTTCGATTTCTTGACTCATTTCCTGACTTAGATCCCATTTATTGATGCAGACCAATGCTTCTACACCGAAATGCTGGGCAACACCATGTATTCGTTCCAAATCATGCCGCCCGGAAACAGAGGGTTCAGTTACAATCAGTGCAAGATCTGCCCCGGTGAGAGAAGCGATGACCGGACATCCAATACCCGGAGAACCATCAATAATCAATAGAGGCTCATCCTGCACCATACTTTCAGCATTCCGGCGCACCTCTGTTACCAATTTCCCAGATCCCTCAGCACCAATTTCCAAAAGAGCATGGGAAAAGGAGCCATATTCAGTTTTTGAAAGCATGGTAACTCCTGTGGTAACTTCCTCC
Source organism: uncultured Thermoanaerobacteraceae bacterium (assembly GCA_937914965.1). Lineage (GTDB taxonomy): Bacteria > Bacillota > DSM-12270 > Thermacetogeniales > Thermacetogeniaceae > CALGIY01. The sequence continues at coordinate 1,478 of CALGIY010000006.1, forward strand.
AGCCGTAAGGCTCCTTCAGGACAAACAAAAACACAAACCCCGCATCCCTCACAGCTCGTAGGGTCTACTTCCATATTCTTGATGGCATTAAAACGACAATATTCCTCACATTTCCCACACTCAGTGCATTTTTCGGGATCTTTGATCGCCATTTTTGCCCCTTTATACTCCCGTTTCTCCACAACCTGGGGATGGAGCAGTAGATGTTGGTTGGGGGCCTCCACATCAGCATCCGCAATAACCAATTCATCAGCAAGTGCGACAAAACTGGCGGTTACCGTTGTTTTGCCTGTTCCGCCTTTTCCGCTGGTCACTACTAGCTGGCGCATGAGCACCCCTCCTTTACAGCTTGGTACATCTCAAAGAATTTATCCTGCCATTCAGGCAAAACCTTACTGAAAGGAACACCTGTGGACCCTAAAGAAGCCAAACGGGAACTAAACTCAATTTCGAGCAAGACAGGAACATTTCGTTCTTGGCAGAGTTCACTAATGATCTTGTTATCCTCACCAGCACGGTTAATAACCACACCATGCGGTATTCCCAAATGCTCCACCATTTTTAAAGCTATTTCCAGATCGTGGCGTCCAAAAGGTGTCGGTTCTGTAACCAGCAGGGCAAAGTCGCTGTCCCGCACTGCCTCTATCACCGGGCAGGATACACCAGCAGGAGAATCGATGATGATTGTGTGTTCTTTTGAATTTGCCAACTCGCTTTTCAGGTGCCGCGTCACTGGGACTGCGAAAGGCTCACCGATGTTAAGGCGTCCCTGCCAGAACTTGATAGAATCTGCCCATCCTTTTTCGACAACCCCAATCTCCCGTGTATCTTCCTGCACAGCATCTTTCGGGCAGACAAGGACACAACCTCCACAGCCGTGACAGAGTTCAGGAAAGATCAGGGCCGCACCTTCAGCAACAGCCAGAGCATTGAACTGGCAGAAGTTGGCGCACTCCCCACAGTAGTCACAGCGATCACGGTCAATTTTTGGGACGGGAATAGAAACTGGCAAAGATTCTTCCAGCATCGGTTTCAAATACAGTCCGGCATTAGGCTCCTCTACATCCGCATCCACAAGAAGTACTTTTTCGTCTTTTCCTGCCAGAGAAATGGCCAGATTTACAGATACAGTAGTTTTCCCCGTACCTCCCTTGCCGCTCAGTACAGAAATTATCATCGGGAACCATGGCCACGGTTCGGCCCACCAGGGGTGGTGATTTCCTTTAACTCACCGTTCTTATAAAGGTCAAGCACCTCACTCACTTTCCCTCCCGGTGCCTGGAATATCTTTACTCCTCCTGCAGCCAAAACTTTAAAGGCGTTCGGACCTGGCTGCCCTGTAATCAGCGCTTTTGCTCCCGACTTCAAAAATGCCTGGGCTGCCTTGATTCCGGCCCCACCTCCAGCCGAACTTCCTGGATTGTTTACCGCTTCATATTCCTGTGTTTCAGTGTCCACCAAAAGAAAGTATGCACATCTTCCAAAGCGAGAATCCACTACGGACTCAAGATCCTTTCCGGCTGCTGTTACACCAATTTGCATCCAAGTAACCTCCTTATAGGTTATCTTTTTTCAAACCATTTGGGCATATGCCCTTATGATTGTAATTTACCACGGCAGTTTCAAAAAAGCAAGTACCTGAACAAATTTAGTTTTTCACAAAGTGTCACGGGTTGTCACGGGGACATGTCACGGGGACGGTCCTTTTGACAAAATGCTACAAGAACGATCTTTTTGATACTCTGTCAGAGGGGTTTGTCTCAGCATTCAGACACAAGTTATCTCTTTTCACAGCGGAGTTAGAAATTAAAAAAGCCCTTCTATAAAGAGAGGCTAACATCCCGGTATATAAACAAATCTTTTTCCAACAACTAACGACCAACCACTATTTCAACCTATACCCCTTGAACGCCAGATAAAGTAGAGCGGCGAAACCGTCATAACAGCGATAAACACCCAAAAGAAGGACTGGCCCAAACCTGCAGCATTACCTTGAACTACTTGAAATATATCCCACTGAATATAAGCAAACAGCAAAACGATCTCTGCCTTCATTGAACTCATCATCAAACGAGCATTATAATACTGCTCCCAGGCGTTCTTTTCCGTTATCTCAACAACATAGTTAAAGGTATGGGGAAACCGATTCAAGATGGTCATCATCAAGTACAGAAAAATATTAAGAGCAAACAGTAAAATCAGCGTGTTCTTACTTCCCCAGCCATCCGGTTCTCCGGAAATCCCGAAATGGGTGGGAATCGTTTCAGGTAGGGATGGCCAAAAATGCAGCATTGTCAGCAGATGATAGAGTATTCCAGCAGCAGCGATAACTTCAAAAAATATTTCTAACCGCGAAAGAGGTATTTTGAGCACAGGAAGTTTTCTTTTTTTCATCTCTTTATCCTCTCTAATGTTTTTAAATTATCCACCTTGATTTTACCAAAAGGAGTAACCTGAACATTTATTCAACATATACTGGTATTTATCCTGCAAAAATACCGACCCCACTCCTACCCAAAATAAAAGCCCCTGCTGTGAGGGGCTTCTTCTACTAAAACTGTTACCAGCAAACTACTCCACTACTCCAAATGGAGAAAGCAGTGTTTTTCATGTGACTTAATCCCTTTAACATCCAACTCCAGCGGTTTCTGAAAAAGAGGCCCATCGATGATCACAGTATGATACTCTCCGTTTTCCCCGGCTACATCGATACCCTCTCTCTCTAGTTCATCCATCATTGGCCTGTCCAATACTTTTCCCAGATAGCGCCGATCCATCTTTTCCTCATTGACTGCCACGACCACCGCCTTAAAGCCCAGGTCCACCACTTCAGCAACTATTTCCCGGCGGGTCCGGCCCCAGAGAGGGAGATAAGCTTCCATTCCAGCTGCTGCACTGGCCTTCTCCTGCCACTTGCGGTGCTCCTCCAAGTCGATGTCACCGTAAACACCTACTTCGACCCCATCTGTATTGAACTTTCGAAGCTGGTCGATAAAAACCTTTTCATACCCGCCCCAGGCAGCAGCCCCTGTAACCAGGGGAATCCCTAAAGATGCCGCCTGACACTCCAGAATTCTCAAAGGCAGAGCATGTGCCCGAGAGCGTTCACCCTCTTCGGCGAGCATTGTAAAAAGGTAGCAGGGTTTTCCTCCTGCCTGTACTGCCTGGTAAAAAGCAAGGCAGGAATCTTTTCCACCGCTCCATGAACTGAAAAAGGGACGATTTTTAATGCAAGTCATCGGTTTTCTCCAAACGTGCAACCAGTTGATCCAGTTCTGGTGTCTCCAGCATCTCCAGTTTACCCTCATCCCCAAAGCTGGTATAAGAAGGCTGAATCGGAAGTGTGGCCAAAAGGGGAATGCCAGTTTCCGTACTTACCTGCTCTCCCTTTGGTTTGCCGTAGGGGTAGATCACTTTGCCGCACTCCGGGCACTCCAAGAATGCCATATTCTCCACAAATCCGATAATAGGCACACCAAGTGTATTCACCATGCGTACCGCTTTTTTGACGATCATAACGGCTAAATCCTGGGGAGATAAGACTACTACCACCCCATCCAGTGGAAGTGTCTGCAGTACCGTAAGGGGAACATCCCCGGTTCCAGGTGGGAGGTCCACAAAGAGGTAATCAAGTCCGTCCCACTCCACATCTTCCCAGAACTGCTTGACAGCCCCGGCCAGCATTGGTCCCCTCCAGATTACAGCCTCATCTTCCCGTTCAAAAAAGAGATTGAGAGACATCACCTTGATCCCCATTGCGGTCTGGGGAGGAATAAGACCCTGCTTGCCTGTAGCAACCGTTCCACCTTTGAGGCCGACAAGGTGCGGTATGCTGGGACCTGTAATATCTGCATCCAGGATACCCACCTTCTTGCCCCTTTTTGCCACAGCACTGGCCAGGAGGCTGGTAACAGTGGATTTCCCTACACCACCCTTACCGCTCATCACAGCGATCACTGATTTGACATCATCCCTGACTTTAATCATGCTCTTCTGTTCACAGGTCGACTCACAGTTTTCGGTTTTTGAAGAACAAGAATCACACATAGACTCTTTCTTTGCCATTCGGTTTACTCCTTCCAAATGAAATGAACGGATTCTATTGGGCATATGCCGACATTCTAGGTCTAATATAACACATCCATTAATGGAAAACCATATTTAATACTGCACTATTTCCTACCTAGCACATCACTCTCGAACTTCTTTACTCCCATTCTCTCTAAAGTGTACCCAAACCTTTCTTTTCGCTTTCCATGCTCTTTAAAATATTCCAAAGCCTTGTCCAGGTAGTGGAAAAGTTCTTCCTCGTCCTTGATCAGAGTTTGCACACGCTCCCCCATCTTCGGTTTTTTACCCATAGTACCGCCCAAGAAAAGGAGATAGCCTTTTTCTTTTACCTGCCACGCATCCTCCGGACAGTTTCTGATGCACTGCCCACACATAATGCACAAATCCTCCTGCCGGGTGTAAACACCTGAATCATTACTGGTGATGGCACCGGTTGGACAGGACACCCTGCACCTGCCGCAGTCAGTACACTTATCGGCATCCCACTCCGGCACGACCCCTCCCATGATGCCTGCATCATTGATCATAACCTTGGTGCAGTTGTTGGGGCAGCCGCAAACAGCAATTTTGAACTTTCCTGCATCCCTCCCAAAATAGTGCTCATCAAGCCTTCTGGAAAGTTCCTTTGTGTCAATGATCCCGTTTCTGCAGGTGGCAGATCCAGGACAGGCCATCACTGTCCTGACCCTGGGACCTCCTGCTCCCATCAGTATACCCGCTTGTTCCAATTCACCTACAGCATCTGCTAGCTTGTCCAACTGAATATTATGAATCTCGCACCCCTGCCGGGTGGTGATGTGTATAACACCTTTTCCGTATTTTTCTGCCACACGGCTGATCACAGCCAGTTCCTCTGAAGTCAGATCCCCGGCTACAGACCTAATCCTGATCAGGTAATAACCATCCTGCCGCTGGGGGATTATATAAGGTCTTTTTAAAAGCTCCTTAGTTGAGTCCATTGATTATCCTCCTCTCACCAAAAAGGTATCCTGTTTCAAAACACTTATATACTCTTCTTCAAACAAAGCGTCTTACCTTCCCCATTTTATCAAAGGAAGACAAACCTGTTAAGCATAAAAAAAATCCAGGTTGACCCACATCTTAAACTTTGCTCACGATAGATAAGAACTTATAATAAAAGGAGAATTCTTGGAAGGGGTTGGATTAAATGAATGCCATAATGTTCGCCTTGATCGGTATGTTCTTGTGGGGAATTGCCCCGATTTTTGGAAAGATAGGACTGGTGCAGGTTTCGCCTGGGATCGCCCTCTTCATGCGCAGCAGCATTGTCACAGTCATCCTGCTGGTCTGGGTGCTAGCCAGCGGTCAAGTGGTCCACCTGGCGGAGGTCACCCCACGCAGTTGGGTGTTTATTGGACTAGAGGGGATCTGTGCCGCTCTTCTGGGGCATTTAGCGTATTACTATGCACTGAAAATGGGTGAGGCCTCCCTGGTCAGCCCTGTGATGGCAGCTTTCCCAGTGATTACAGTACTTCTTGCCTTCCTGCTGCTAGGGGAGAAGTATACTCCAGGGAAACTGTTGGGGACTCTGTTGATTGTGTTGGGAGTTTTTGTGATTAAAAGATAAATTACTGACGATGAAAAAGACAATAAAGCAAGCCTGCCCCCGGGAATGACCCCAGGGAGAGAGCACCCGGAGCGTGAGGCCCCGGTGAGGAAAAACAAAGAGAGAACCATTAAAAAAACGGTTCTCTCATCTTAAAGCAAGCCTGACCCCGAGAAGTTAAAAGGCGGGGACACAGTTCCCCTCGTATTTCTCTTCCAGGAACTGCTTAATCTCTGGAGACTGCAGGGCTTCACCCAGTTTCTTGATGGCTTCTTTATCCTTGTCCTCGGCACGCACCACTAAAACATTGGCATAAGGTGAATCCTTGTCTTCCATGAAAATAGAGTCTTTAACCGGATTCAAATTTACCTCAAGGGCATAGTTGCTGTTAATCACACAGGCATCTAAGTCCTCCAGCGACCGACCAAGCATGGCAGCATCCATCATCTGGATTTTCAGCTTTTTCGGGTTAACAGCAATATCTCGATCTGTAGCGGCCAGCCCGGCCCCTTCCTTCAACTTGATAATACCGGATTTCTCCAGAAGCATCAGTGCACGACCACCATTGGTGGTATCATTGGGAATCCCCACAGTAGCACCATCGGGAAGGTCTTCAACCTTTTTGAAGTTCTTCGAGTAAACACCCATCGGCTCACTGTGAACCTTAACCGTCCAAACCAAGTCTTGTTTGTTCTTCTCGTTGTATTCCTCTAGATACTGAATATGCTGGAAGAAGTTGGCGTCAATCTCCCCATCATTGAGGGCCGGATTTAGCAGTACATAATCCGTGAATTCCTTGATCTCAAGATCAATGCCTTCTTTCTCCAACACAGGCTGAACAACTTCCAGAATTTCAGCATGAGGTTTTGCTGTAGCTCCTACCACCAGTTTGTTATCTGCATTAGACCCGCACCCAGCTGTCAAGCCGATTAACAGAGCACAACAACAGATAAGTGCTAATGTTTTCTTCACTCCACTACCTCCTCCTATTACTGACTTTCGCAGCCATACCATCACCCAGCATCTGCACCAACTGGACTAGAACAACTAATACGATGACTGTAATCCACATAATACCATTTTCGTAACGCTGGTAGCCATAGTAGTAAGCAAGTGTTCCTAACCCACCTCCCCCCACTATTCCTGCCATTGCTGAATAACCAACCAAGTTAATGGTGGTTATGGCAACCCCAAGATTTAAAGAAGGCAACGCCTCTGGCAGCAGCACCTTGGTAATTATCTGCCAGGCGCTTGCTCCCATGGAAAGAGCGGCCTCCACAAGCCCCCATTCGATCTCTTTCAAAGATGTCTCCACCAGTCTGGCGACAAAGGGAATCGCCGCCAGGGTAAGGGGAACTATAGAAGCAATAGTCCCAATAGATGTCCCCACGATCAGCCGGGTCAGGGGGATGATCAGGATCAGGAAAATAATAAAAGGTATCGATCGGAAAGCATTGACAATGGAACCAAGCACCTGGTTGGTCCACTTATTTTCTAGAATGTGCCCCTCAGTGGTAGTAACCAGGATTACCCCCAGGGGAAGTCCGAAAACATAACTCAAAAAAGTAGAAATAGCCACCATATAGATGGTCTCCCAGGTAGCCACCAGCACCTTGTCCATCAACCAGGCATTCGCACCGAGTTCAAGCATGATCTATCACCTCGACCTCCAGACCGTGACCATTGAGATAAACAAGCCCCTGCTCAACCTGGTCTGGTGTTCCGGTCAACTCCAGAGTCAGATAACCAAAGGGGGTATCCTTGATGCGGTCGATATTTCCATACAAAATATTGGCATCCAAATCATATTTTTTTATCATTGAGGAAATCAACGGCCTCCCTGCAGAGGTGCCGATAAATGAAACCCTGACAATGTTGGAAATAATGTCCGGATTACAGTTACCCGGTCGCTCCAACAGTTCATCTGGAACATCCCGGTGGAGCACCGTGCTGATAAAACTCTGGGAGGTGGCAGTTTCAGGATTAGAGAAAATATCGATCACCTTCCCCACCTCCACAATCCGGGAATCGTCGATCACCGCCACCCGGTCACAGGCCTCTTTGATCACATTCATATCATGGGTGATTAAAATAATGGTCAGGTTGAATCTGCGGTTAATGTCTTTAAGTAGGTCAAGGATAGAACGAGTGGTTTGGGGATCTAAAGCTGAGGTCGCCTCATCTGAGAGCAGCAGTTTCGGAGAATTGGCCAAGGCTCGGGCGATACCCACCCGCTGCTTCTGGCCGCCGCTCAACTGGGCAGGATAGTTGCCGGCCTTATCAGACAGCCCAACCAACTCCAGGAGTTCCTCTACTCGCTGACCTGCCTGTTTCCTGGGAACGCCGGCAATCTCCAGGGGAAAGAGCACATTGTCAAAAACGGTCCTGGATGAAAGGAGATTGAAGTGTTGAAAGATCATACCAATCTTCTGTCTAGCGGCACGAAGATCCGGCAGC
>CALGIY010000007.1 GCA_937914965.1 uncultured Thermoanaerobacteraceae bacterium
CTTTCCCTACACGACGCTCTTCCGATCTGGGCATCCTTTCCCCAGAGCAGGATGTGATCAAAAGCGGGATGCGTCAAGAGGTGCAGCGTGCACGCTTGGCTATAGACTTTGCCCTTGATGGCAAAATGGCAGCGGTTGTAAGCAGTGGAGATGCTGGGATCTACGGGATGGCTGGCCTGGTACTGGAACTGCTGTTCCAAGAAGGTGCTCAAAAACAGGTTGACTTTGAGGTGATCCCCGGGATTACCGCGGCCTCTGCAGCAGCGTCTCTCTTAGGAGCACCTTTGATGCATGACTTTGCAGTGATCAGCTTAAGTGATCTCCTGACACCCTGGGAGGTGATCCTGCGCCGGATCAAGGCCGCTGCTTTGGGTGATTTTGTCATTGTATTTTATAATCCCAAGAGCAAGAAGAGGGTGCACCAGATCGAGGAAGCCAGAAAGATTCTACTGGAGCACCGGTCACCAGAGACTCCGGTAGGGATTGTCACCAGTGCTGGCCGTGATGGCGAAAGAGCGGTGGTTTCCGACCTAGAGCATTTCCTGGATGAGGAGATCAATATGTTTTCTGTGGTGGTCGTAGGCAACAGCCATTCTTATGCTGCTGAGGGGTGGATGATCACCCCCAGGGGTTATGAGGTTCAGAGGGGTGAAAGTCAGTGATTCTGCTGCTGGCTGGTACGAAAGACGGGAGACGGCTGGCTGCTGCAATAGTCAAGGCTGGTTTCCGGGTGATGGCCAGTGCAGCAACACCTTATGGGGGGGAGCTGCTGCGTGAGATTTCCGGGGTGCTTGTGCATACCGGGAGGCTGGATGCTGCTGGGTTGGAGAGACTGGCAGCTAAACATAAGGTGAAGGGCATTTTGGACGCTACCCACCCCTTTGCTGTAGAGATTACACGCATCTCCCAGGAAGTAGCCAGTTCCTTAGAACTGCCCTACCTGTGCTGGGAACGGCAGCCTGTAAAACTCCCCGACAGTAAGCTTCTGCACCGGGTAAAGACTTGGGATGGGGCAGCAGTAAAGATCAAGGAACTGGACGCCAGGATCGTTTTTTTGGCGGTAGGTGTCAATCCCTTGCCCTTCATCGTGGGTCATCCCTTACTATCATGCTGTCGTTTTGTGGCCAGGGTACTGCCCCTGGCTGGGTCGGTTTCCAATTGTCTGAGGAACGGCTTGAAGCCGGGGCAGATCGTTGCCCTGCAGGGTCCCGGGAGCAGGGAACTGAATAGTGCTCTTTTTGAGCATTTTCAGGCTGAGGCTCTGGTGATCAAAGAAAGTGGGCCTGAGGGTGGTACTCCTGAAAAAGCAGCAGCTGCGTTGGAACTGGGGATACCTGTTGTCTTGGTGGAACGGCCCACTGCTGGTGCTGATGTTCCTACAGCTTCAAACATCGAAAAGGTTATCCACTGGGTGGAGCAGGTGGAGGGACGTTCCCGGGCAAGCATGTGAATTGTATTCCAGATATCGATACCAGTAGAACAGGAGGGTTTTTTGTGAAAAAGGGTGTTCTCATTCTTGGCCACGGCAGCAGGCGTCAGGCCGCTAATGAAGGATTAAAGAAGCTGGCAGATATGGTGCAGGCGAGATTCAGTATACGTGTACTGCCAGCTTACTTTCAATTCGCCAAACCGGATCTTGCTGACGGGGTACAGTGTTTAGTTGATGATGATATTGAAGAGATTATTATTGTTCCTACTTTTCTATTTCCGGGGATCCACCTCAAGGTGGATATCCCTGAAGAGCTCGCCAAACTGGAGCAGCAGTATGGCAGTCGGGTGCGGTTCCAGGTAACCCCAGCTTTAGGACCTGATCCGAGGCTGGCGGAGATTATCATGGAGAGGGGGCGGTCATCAGAGATGTCTAATTCAGATGCAGCTGCGGCTGCTGGTGGTTTTGCCCGGGTGATCTCCAGCCCCTCTGCCATCACAAGGCTCAGCCGCTCCCGTATCGAAGATGATTTGGGAGAGGAGTTTTTTCAGGGGCATTTTCCTGGACCAGAAGGAGAGGTTGTGCGGAGGGTTGTGCATGCTTTCGGGAATCCGGATGTTGCTCACCTGATGCGGTTTCATCCACAAGCTGTAGCCTCGGGTCTTGCTGCTCTGAAAAAGGGGGCCACTTTGTTCACAGATGTACGCATGGTGAAGGTGGGTATTAATCGTACAGGTTTAAAGGGATTTGGATGTAAAGCTGTTTGTCTGATTCACCATCCTCGGGTTCGGGCTGAGGCAGAGGCCACAGGTTTAACCAGGGCCATAGTTGCTTTTCGCACTTGCCGAGAGTCCCTACAGGGTAATATAGTAGTGATCGGGAATGCTCCTACAGCACTGGAAGAGGTGATCAATTTAGTGGAACAGGGGATAAGACCTGCTCTGATCATCGGCACTCCAGTTGGCTTTGTGGGGGCAGCCGAGTCCAAAGCACACCTCAGTGGACAGGATATTCCTTATATAACTATGATTGGCCCCCAGGGAGGGAGTTCAGCAGCGGTGGCGGTGGTTAACGCCTTGTTGGCACTCGCCCGGGGTGAGGCCGGGTTGTAATCTATTGAAAGGGTGGATTTGAAATTGGCTAAAGCAATTATGCTCCAGGGGACATCTTCCCACGTTGGGAAGAGTATTATCGCCGCAGCCCTCTGTCGAATCTTTCATCAAGATGGCTGCCGTGTGGCTCCCTTTAAATCTCAGAATATGACGGGCAACTCTTTTATGACCAGGGATGGGCTGGAGATGGGGCAGTCCCAGGCTTTGCAGGCCCAGGCTGCCGGGCTTGAGCCCAGAGTGGAAATGAACCCGATTTTGATCAAGCCGGTCAGGAATAACTCTGCCCAGGTGATTGTACAGGGCAGACCCCTGGGGGATATGAGTGACCTGGATTATCACCAAGGTAAAAACCTTAAACTCCTTAAAGAGATCGAAAAAGCGCTGGATACCCTCCGGCAGGATTATGAAGTTATCGTGATTGAAGGGGCCGGAAGCCCGGCGGAGGTCAATCTGAAAGACAGGGATCTGGCCAACATGCGTACCGCCCGTCTGGCTAAGGCCCCGGTGCTGCTGGTTGCGGATATTGACCGGGGAGGCGCACTGGCTTCTATCGTGGGGACTCTGGAACTCCTGGATCCAGAGGAGCGCGAGATGGTAAAGGGGATTGTGATCAACAGATTCCGGGGAAAGCTTTCACTGTTGAAACCTGCACTGGATTTTCTCGAGGAAAAGACAGGGAAGCCGGTGCTGGGTGTGGTCCCCTTCATAGAGATTAACCTTCCGGAGGAGGATTCGCTGGGCTCAGGCGAGAAAGAACAGCAAATCGAGACAGTGGATTTGGAAAAAGAATTTGACCGACTGGCAGATACCTGCCGCAGTTCCTTGGATATGAAAAGGATTTATGAACTGCTGGGCTAAATGGGATGGACAGGGGGACGGTTCTGCTGTCCACTCGAGAGACCGAATACAGGTTCATTGATTGTGTCCCCTTTTCTTCTGGTATAATTGTTATGTACTACAGCCTAATCTCTTAAAGGTGGCAGGGGACTCAATGAAAAAGGAACAACTATTTAAAGCAGCAGGCATCATTTCAGCTGCCTCCATTTTAAGCAAGGTTTTGGGTTTCTTCCGGGAAACGGCCTTAGCTGGTGTTTTCGGAGCAACAAAAGCGACCGATGCCTATCTTGTAGCTACGATCATTCCATGGATGCTCTTTTCTGTGATCAGTGCTGGTTTGTCTACAACACTGATCCCAGTTTTTACCCAGCGTGTTCATGATGCGGGAGAGGACGCCGGACAGCACTTTATTAATACCCTGGTCAATTTTGTGCTGATTTTCTGCCTGGTTATGTCTGTGATCGGGATAATTTTTGCTCCGCAAATTGTTAGGGTGGTTGCTCGGGGATTCAGCGGTGAAACAGCGAAACTGACCATCACTCTGACCCGGGTGCTGCTCCCGATGATGATCTTCTTTGGGCTGACCGCGGTCATCACCGGTTATCTGCAGGCCAAAGAGCGATTTACCTGGCCGGCCCTGGTGGGAATTCCCTTTAACCTAATCATGATTTTAGCCATTATCCTTGCCGGGAAGTATTTTGGCATTGTCGGTGTTGCGGTGGGCAGTGTCCTGGCAACAGCAAGCCAACTGCTGATCATGATTCCAGGGCTGAAGAAAGTGAAATATCGCTACCAGATGAAGATCGACTTGAAAGATCCGGGCTTCCGGCGGGTGGGGAAACTGATTGTGCCGATCCTGCTGGCAACAGGGGCTGGGCAGTTAGGGCTTATTGTTGACCGGATGCTGGCCTCCGGCCTGGCAGAGGGCAGTATTTCTGCTCTGAACTTTGGGACACGTTTGACGCAGCTGCCGCTGGGGATTTTTGTGGTGGCAGTAACTACGGTTCTTTACCCTACTTTCTCTAAGCTGGCCGCGGATCATGAGATCGGCGGACTGCGCCGGATCTTAGTGGGTGGGGTGCGGGCCAGCATCTTTATGACGCTTCCTATGGCTGTGGGTTTGATTGTACTCCGGGAGCCTATAGTGCGGATACTCTTCGAACGAGGTGCCTTTGACGCCCAGGCTACTGAAATGACGGCGTATGCTGTGTTCTTTTTCAGCCTGGGTCTGCTGCCGATGGCCTTGCGGGATGTGATCAGCCGTGTCTATTTTGCGCTGCAGGATACTGTTACCCCGATGATGTTGGGTA
>CALGIY010000008.1 GCA_937914965.1 uncultured Thermoanaerobacteraceae bacterium
TATCCCTGCAGCAAACATGAGGCATAACCTCAATTCCTACTTCTTTATAAATTTTCGTTGACATCATTATAGAATCTAGGCGCATTTTCCCTTGAGGAGTGGAGCACATACAGGGTATGCGGGGCAGCACTGGAGGATTTGAGCAGGGGCCGCTAATCTCTCTGAAAAGTTTATCGAAATAAGTGCTTTTATTAGATCAATTGACAATAATTCTTTAACATGATATTTTTAGCAATAGTATCTAACTGAATAACGCTCTCCAAGCCTTTTTTTCTAAAGAATACTATGGAATTAGGCCGATAAGGGTATTACTGGAAACAGTGATACCTCCCACACTTGGAAAGGAGAGTCTATTAATGTCAATAATAGATGGCATCTCCTTTTCGGGGGTGTCATTTGTTTGTTGATAGACACTGGCCAATGATTCAAGTATTCTTCTCAAAATCTACCACCTTATACAACCTACTTCTATCGCAAAACATTCTGACTTCTTTTCTCTAACTACTTACATCACTGCTGCAGCAACTGCTAAAAGGAATAGGATGAACTTCACATATGTATATAAAGGAGGTGCGAGACTCTTTGGCTGACGCCAGGCCGAAATCCCCGCTCCACGTAAAACTGCTGGAGATATTAATATGGAAGTCTTACTGAACACCGATCCCCAGTTTTGTATTGGTTCAGAGATTGATATGAACGTTATAGAGAAAAATTCTACAATCCCAACAGCTGCTGTAAAGGTTTTTTGTGGATTACTATAACTCTTAGGAAGGAGAGCAAAAATGAGAATTGCTTCTGACATCGGTGGTACATTCACTGACCTGGTTTATCTGGATGAAGAAACAGGTCAGGTCGGGATTGCCAAAACAGATACCACACCGCCCAACTTTGAGCAAGGAGTCATCAATTCTATTCAAAAGGCGAATTTTACAAAAGATGAGGTAAATTTCTTTGTTCATGGTACAACGGTTATTATCAACGCTCTCACAGAACGCAAGGGGGCCAAAACTGGGCTCATCACCACCAAGGGCTTCCGGGACGTTCTGGAACTGGGGCGTTCTAACAGAGCGGATATCTACAATGTTTACTACCGCAAACCGGTACCCTTTGTGCCTCGCTACCTGCGCCTGGAGGTGGAGGAGCGCTGCAATTATAAGGGTGAAGAACTGGTGCCCTTAAATGAGGATGATGTCAGGGCCTGCCTCCGGCAGTTCAAAAAAGAAGGGGTGGAGGCTGTCGCTGTTTGCTTCTTGCACTCCTATGCCAACCCGGCTCATGAGGAACGCTGTGCGGAAATCATCCGCCAGGAGTGTCCGGAGATGGCAGTTACCGTTTCCTCCGAGATCACCAAGGAATGGCGTGAATACGAGCGAACCAGTACCGCGGTGCTCAACAGTTATGTACAACCTGTGGCTGCCAAGTATGTGGATTCCCTAGACCGGGAGCTGGACAAACTGGAGGTCAGCGACCGCCGGTATATCATGCAGTCCAACGGGGGCACGGTATCCTTCGCCCAGTCTAAGGTTTCTCCCATCAATATGGTTGAATCAGGTCCTGTTGCCGGTGTTTTTGGAGCCGCAGTTGTCGGCCAGCTTGTGGGCGAGAAGAACATTATCGCACTGGACATCGGGGGCACCACTGCCAAGTGTTCTCTCATCGAAAATGGTGAGATGAAGGTGACTACTGATTATAAGATCGAGTGGACCAGGGAGACCGCAGGCTACCCCATCAAGGTGCCGGTGGTGGACATTATAGAGATCGGAAGAGCGTCGTGT
>CALGIY010000009.1 GCA_937914965.1 uncultured Thermoanaerobacteraceae bacterium
TTATGCTGCCTGTTGCATATATTTCAGTATTCATCATTATCCCGAATGCCAGGAAATTAGCCGAGAAAACAACTTCCAAATCGTAATGATCAGAAATTGTTTTAGTATGTTTGTAACCATCCAATTTTAACAATGCAAGAACAACTCATCAATTACATTAAGGATGTTATCACAGTTACAGAGGATGAATTAAATAAAATCATTTCTCATTTCAAACCCTTAGAAGTCGAGAAAAACGAATTGTTATTAATCCATGGACAAACCAGCCAACGAACATTTTTCGTTGGCAACGGTTGTTTGCGCATATTTTTCATCACTGAAGACGGACAGGAAGCAACGCGATATTTAGCCTTTGAAAATAATTTTGCTACAGCATTGTGCAGTTTTATTTCAAAGCAACCATCATTCGAATTTATTCAGGCACTGGAGCCGACATCATTACTTTACATACCCACAAAGACTTTTATCATCTGCTGGAAATTATTCCTTCGTGGGAAAAATTCTACCGACATTATTTAGAATATGCCTACGTAAACAACACCAACAGGCTCATGTCTTTCCTTACACAGGATGCAACTGAAAGATACAGGCAGTTGCTGGAGATCAACCCAAAAATTGTTCAACGATTGCCTAACAAAATAGTAGCAACTTATCTAAATATGTCACAGGAGACATTAAGCCGGCTAAAATCAAAACTTTAAATATTGCTAATCAATATTATATCTCTAGTAACTTTCTGATTACATAACTTTAACATTTATACTACATAAATTTACCACCATAATTAATTATTTTTATGAATATGAGGGAGGAAGAACTGGTGAAGATCCGGGAAATCTACGAAATTGCTGTTCGTAAAGGGATGGCTGTTGATCCGCGCGGAAAAGAAGGGGTCAGCAAGGAGTTGACAAGGCGGAAAAGAGATTACGAAGACATTAAAGAAAGTGAAAAAGCGGACTTTGATCAGGAGAGGTTGAGAAATCCTTACAGCGATACCAGGATTTTGTGCGGTAACCCTGAGACAGATGTGAAAGGGATTCTGACTGGTATCGATATGGAAGTTGGGGAGGTTGTTTTAGCTGACCGTCTTCGGGAGAAAGGTAAACGGATTGATCTTATTATTTCTCATCACCCGGAGGGTAAGGCCCTAGCTGCTTTACATGATGTCATGCATATTCAAGAGGGTGAACTCTATCAGTTGGGAGTTCCGATCAATGTTGCAGAAGGGCTCATGACGGGCAGAATTGCTGAAATTGAACGCCGCCTAATGCCGATTAACCACAATCGCTCTGTGGATGCCGCTGCGCTTTTAGGCATTCCGATGATGTGTGTTCATACACCTGCAGATAACTTGGTACAGGATTTTTTAAACCGCTATTTCGAAGAGCATGACCCGGAAACTGTGGGCGATGTTGTGAAACTGTTAAAAGACCTGCCTGAATACCGGGAAGCTGTGAAGCGCAATGCTGGGCCCAGAGTTGTTGCAGGTAAGGAGAAGGGGAGCGCTGGTAAGATTTTTGTTGATATGACAGGGGGCACCAGCGGCGCCAAGGAGTCTTTTGAAAAGCTGGCTGCAGTAGGAGTGGGAACCATTGTAGGGATGCATATGGGTGAAGATCACCGCAAAGAGGCGGAGAAACACCATCTTAATGTGGTCATTGCTGGGCATATGGCCAGTGATTCTTTAGGTTTGAACCTCTTCCTGGATGAACTGGCTCGGCGAGGTGTTGAGATTACTCCTTGCTCCGGTCTTTTGCGGGTGAATCGCTAAAGAAACAGAGGTAAAGTGTGAAGGAATCAGTATGACAAGATTCAATAATTTAATTGCTGTAGGTCTGGGCGGGTTTTTAGGGGCAATTGCTCGGTATGGAATTGGATCTGTCTTCCTGTGCCGTGAAGGTTTTTTTTGGGGGACATTTTTTGTCAATATTACCGGGAGTTTTTTACTTGGTTTTGTCCAGGTGCTGGCCTTAAAAAGGCTGGCTCTTGGACCCCGTTTCCGGCTTTTTGCTGGGGTTGGATTCTGCGGCGCTTACACCACATTCTCTACCTTTACTAAAGAGAGTTTGGAGCTTCTCTATCACCATCAACTGGCAGCATCCATATTCTATATGGCTGGGACGACTGCTTGCTGTTTGTTCGCGGCCTTTTCAGGGATGGCCTTTGGATATTTCTTTATTAATCTGCTGGAGAAAAGAAAAAGTAGGTTAATAAATTCGGACAGGGAGTGAGGGCCTGTGTCTGTTCTGCTAGGTACGGGGTTAGGTGGTTTTTGCGGAGCAGTGGCTCGCTACTACCTGGGGTCCCTAATTATGGACAGGTGGAAGGGGAGTTTCCCTCTGAGCACATATATAATTAATATCAGCGGTGCTTTTCTTCTCTGTTTTCTCGCGGGTCTGCTCCAGCAGGGTGCTGTGTTGTCTCCTGTTTTAAATTCCACGATAACAACAGGTATTCTCGGCGCTTATACAACCTTTTCTACCTTTGCTTGTGAATCCGTGAAGTTAGTTGAGGATAGCAAATGGCTGACTGCTCTTGGGTATACTTTTGGTACAATTTTCTGTGGTTTCTTAGCGGGATGGATTGGGTATATGGCGGGGATTACTATTTTATGAGAGATAAAAAACTTGATATATGATGTGGAGGTTGTTGATAAAAGGGATGACCATAATAAGAAAACCAGAACTATTAGCACCAGCAGGAAATCCCCTGGCCCTAAGGGCAGCGGTGGAAAACGGTGCTGACGCCGTGTATCTGGCAGGGAAAGTGTTTGGTGCGAGGGCCTATGCCGGTAACTTCGACCGCAGTGAGCTCAAGACTGCTTTCCATTATGCCCATTCCCGGGGTGTGCGGGTTTATATTACAGTCAACACCCTGGTGGATAACAGGGAATTCGGAGAATTTACCGATTACCTGTTTTTTTTGTACCAGGAAGGTGTCGATGCCCTGATCATTCAGGATCTGGGTGCTGCGGGGCTGATTCGGGAACTGCTTCCAGATTTGCCTCTGCACGGCAGTACTCAGATGACAGTGCATAATGCGGCCGGTGTTATGTTTTTGGATGACCTGGGTTTTGAACGGGTGATCCTGGCTCGGGAAGTTTCTTATTCTGACCTGCTGGAGATCAAGAAGAACTCCCCAGTGGAGTTGGAGGTTTTTGTCCATGGGGCGTTGTGCTTCTGTTATTCTGGGCAGTGCCTGTTCAGCAGCATGATCGGGGGCAGAAGTGGGAACCGCGGGCGGTGTGCTCAGCCCTGCAGACTGCCGTATCATCTGGTAGATGAAAAAGGACGGGATTTGCGTGCTGGTCTAAAGGGGGAGCACATATTGAGTCCCAAGGACCTCATGCTGCTTAGGGAACTACCGGAACTGTGCAGAGCGGGTATTTCCTCATTGAAAATAGAGGGAAGAATGAAAAAACCGGAGTATGTGGCAGCAGTTGTGCGTATCTACCGAGAGGCCCTGGACAGGGCCTGGGATAACCCGGAAAATTATAGTGTTAGTACTCAGGAGATACAGGACTTGGCCCTGGTCTTTAACCGCGGGTTTACACCCGGATATTTTTATGAAAACCCTGGTCGGGAACTGATCGGCAGCACCAAGCCCAACAACCGCGGCCTTTACCTGGGCCGGGTTATAGGAAGTGCCAATCGTAAGGTAACCCTAAAGAACCGACTTTCTCTGCAGGCTGGAGATGAGATCGAGTTTTGGACGAGTGAGGGCTGTCGAGGGCTCACAGTCCAGGGTATAAGCCCTGTTCCACCGGGAGGTGAGGTGGAGATAGATGTTCCTTTTTCAGTCCGTACTGGTGACCGTGCCTTTAAGGTCTTTGATCAAAAGCTGTCAGCTCAGGTCCA
>CALGIY010000010.1 GCA_937914965.1 uncultured Thermoanaerobacteraceae bacterium
TAAGACTCTTTACAGCACCCTTACTATCATTCAAGATCACAGCAAAATCAACGCTTTGCTTCATGGTTACGAGAATAACGTTTTAGACTTGCTTACCAGAGGTCTCTCGTTAACTTGGGAGTCATTTATTCACGTATATGATCTTAAGCTTGATAATGAGAACCGTCATGTAAAGTTTGTCTATGATTTCGGCAAACGTGTGAAGGTTTTGGATTCAAAGATGCAAGACCTTATTACAATTTACGATTCAATTTCAGCATCTCTAACTCAGTTGAAGACTTGTACTTTCAACTACAAGGCTTTCAGTGTTTTACTGCAGTCAATTCAAGAAGAAGTCGATAAGCTCAATCTTGAAGGTTATGTGAATGTAAACAGTTTCGTGGATAACCTGAACAGCGAGATCAGTGATATTCTTATCCAGCGCTGTCGTGATGTTGTTGTCTCTTGGATTGCCACTTTTGACAAGCCCGATGCACCACAAGATATTGCGATTCCAAACAAGGTTACAGTTCATGAACTAACATTAAAAAACCGTGTTATCTCACTTCACCCGCCTCTCGAGACGGCTCGATCTACTTGGCTCTATAATTTCCAAGAAAATATTAATAATGATAAACAATATAGTTCAAGTAAAAAATTAAAAAAAATTTGAGCTTTCCACATTTCTGACGAAAAACGGATATCTTTGTGAAGCACCAGATGAATTTGATGATATTATTGATGTGGTGTTGTCGGGAAAACCGCATCTTGTGCTGCTTGATATTAACCTGCCGGTTTATGACGGCTATTACATCTGCCGTGAACTACGCAAGCGGTCAGATGTGCCTGTCATTGTTGTCACGAGCAGGGACAGTGAGATCGATGAGCTGACCGCCATGAATCTTGGTGCCGATGATTTTGTGACCAAGCCGTACAACACACAGATACTCCTTGCCCGTATTTTCTCTGTGTTGAAAAGGGCATATAGGGAAAGTGTTAGTGACAGGCTTGACTGTGGAAGCTTTATAATAAATCTCTCCAAAAGCGTTTTGGAACATCATGGAACCGAAACCGGGCTTACCAAAAATGAGCTTAAAATACTGACCTGCCTTTTTGAGCAAAGAGGAGCGATTGTCAGCCGTGACGAGCTGATGACCCAGCTGTGGGACAGTGATATGTTTGTGGATGACAACACCCTTACTGTCAATGTCAACAGGCTTCGCAAAAAACTTGAGGAGTGCGGGCTGGAGAATGTGATCGAAACCAAGCGCGGGCAGGGGTATCTGTTAAGATGAAACTACTGGAATTCAAAGATAAACGGTCAAAAACCTAACGGGTTACAGCAAAACCTTTACTGGGGTTTAGCTGAATTTCATTTTAAATCTTGGATTTTGCGGGGTGGATCCAGTTCCGGAATGAAAGGAGAGTTTTAAAGATGAAAAAAATATGTAATCAATGCCAAACAGAAATGATAGAAAATTGTAAGGTTAATGTTCAACATGGTGCATATGGAATTACGATAAAAAAGAAAGGGAAGCGACTTTTTAGCGGGGTATCAGCAGAGCCAAAAGCCGCCGTTTGCCCTAATTGTGGTTGTGTGACTCTCTATATTGATGAGTATGAGGAATTTAAGAAATAAGTTTGCGAAATGGGCAAGAGATGAATACCCATCCTCATGGAATACCGGTTATGCTAGAGGATGGCATCTTTGGGAGAGTTAAAGAAGTACTTTAAAGACAATTGCAGCCACCCATCTGGGACAGGTATGTTTGAGGATGTAGACAGGAGTATATATTAAGAATGAAACCGCTGGAATTTGTCAGAGAAAAAGCAGTATACATGATATCGCATCTGACAGTAATTGCCTTAACGGTATTAATTCTCTCTTTATTAATTCCAAAGGGGGGGACAGCGCTTGCGGCGCTGATCGGTATCCTGTATGCTGCCGGAGCTTCTATCCCCCTTGTCCATGAATATCTGCAGAAAAGGGATTTTTATAATAATCTGCTGATCAATTTCGACAGGCTCGACCGCAAGAATCTGATAGCTGAGGTGGCAGCACCACCGTCATTTAAAGAGGGCATAATTTTATATGATCTACTGAAAGGCTCCAACAAGGCGTATCTTGAGGAGATCAACCGCTACAAAACTATGCAGGAGGAATACCGGGAATATATTGAACTGTGGGTGCATGAGGTAAAAACCCCTATCGCTTCCTCAAAGCTCATCGCGCAGAACAATAAAAGCGATGTGACTGACAGTATTACAGAGGAGCTCGACAAAATAGAAGGTTTTGTGGAACAGTCCCTCTTTTATTCCAAAAGCAATGCAGTGGAAAAAGATTATCTTGTGAAAGAAATCAATTTGCAGGATTTGTGTTACGCTGTCTTAAGAAAAAACTCAAAGCAGTTTATACAGAATAAAGTCGCCGCCGAAACCGACAATCTAAACTTTACTGTGTTCTGTGATTCCAAGTGGCTCGAATTTATACTGGACCAGCTTGTTACCAATGTAAAAAAATACAGGAAAAAAGAAGATCCGAAGATTAAAATGTCTGCTGTGCAATATGAAAACAGTATTGTCCTTTCGGTTGAAGATAACGGTATCGGTATAGCTGAAAACGAGCTGCCGCGGATATTTGACAAGGGTTTTGTGGGCTCAAACGGCCGTAAAACCGAAAAATCCACCGGAATGGGTTTATATATCTGCAAAAAACTCTGCGATAAGCTGGGGTTTTCCATTTATTCCACTTCGTCTCCCGGTTGTGGGACAACCGTCAGCATCGTTTTTCCCAAAGGTTCGATGACAGATCATGTAAGGTAATAGGGGTTATATTCCCAGTTTATCCCAGGTGCCTGTCACCATCCATAATATTCCTTTGTTACAGAAATGTAAGGTTGCTGTAAGATTGAGTTATGGCACACAAGTCTTTGCTCATCTAAAATAAGAGCCATCAAAGGGATGGAGGTATTTAGATGGGAGAAATACTTTGCGTTCAAAATGTGGAAAAATACTATGGGATTCCTGATAACAAGTGCTGCAGTCCTTGCGCTCCAGCAGCTTTCCGAGGCTGCCGACAACAGGCAAAGATATGCAGTACTCAAAAAAATCGGTGTTGATGATAAGCTCATTAACCGCACACTCTTTAAACAAATTGCCATTTACTTTACACTGCCTCTTGCTCTTGCTTGTGTTCACTCAGTTGTGGGCATCAAGGTTGCAAACGATGCAGTGAGTACAGTCGGTGAGCTGAATGCTGCCGCGAACATCATCGTGACGGCGGTACTTATTTTGCTTGTATATGGTGCGTATTTCTTGGCAACCTATTTCGAAAGCAAGAGCATAATACTGAAAAACGAAAGGTAGTCAACTGCAGGGTGGACAGCACAGCTGACCTGAAAAGGTTATAATTGATGTGTACAGCAGTAACTGCAGTTTTTTTGGAAAGGGTTGTTACGCATGAGTAAGGTTTTGGTGTTAGCTGAAAAGCCTTCTGTGGGAAGGGATATAGCCAGAGTTTTAAAGTGTAATCAAAAAAGAAATGGCTGGTTTGAAGGTGGAAAATATATAGTTACCTGGGCTTTGGGACACTTAGTAACATTAGCTGATCCTGATGCTTACAACGCAAAATATGCATCATGGAACCTTCAAGATTTGCCGATGCTTCCTAAGCAGTTAAAGCTTGTTGTGATTAAACAGAGCAGCAGGCAGTTTAATGTTGTCAAAAAGCAATTGAGTAATAAAGATGTCGGAGAAATTGTTATTGCTACCGACGCCGGTCGTGAGGGCGAGTTGGTTGCTAGATGGATCCTCGAAAAAGCACAGGTCAAGAAGCCAATTAAGCGGCTCTGGATCTCTTCTGTTACAGACAAGGCAATTAAGGATGGTTTTAATAACCTGAAGGACGGTAAGGGGTATGAAAATCTTTATGCTTCAGCAGTTGCGCGTGCTGAGGCTGACTGGGTTGTCGGTATTAATGCCACACGGGCTTTAACCTGCAAGTATAATGCCCAGCTTTCTTGTGGAAGGGTTCAAACCCCAACCCTGGCTATAATCGCTCAAAGAGAAGAGGAAATCCAACGCTTCAAACCGAGGATTTTTTACGGTATTACAGCTACAGCTAATGGTTTGAAGTTGATCTGGCAGGACCGCCAGACGAAAGAGACCAGGACTTTTGATAAGGATAAGAGCGATAAAATACTCCAGGCAGTAGAGAATAAAGATGCTGAGGTTGTAGAAGTAAATAAGACTTATAAAAAACGCTTTTCCCCTCAGTTATATGATTTAACAGAGCTTCAAAGAGACGCCAATAAGATTTTTGGATATTCTGCAAAGGAAACGCTTTCTATTATGCAGAGTTTGTACGAAAAGCATAAACTGCTTACTTACCCCAGAACTGATTCCAGATATATTTCCACAGATATTGTAGATACTTTAAAGGATAGAATGAAGGCCTGTGGGGTGGGGCCTTACTCGCAAATGGCTTTCCGGACTTTAAGAAATCCGATAAAAGCAAATAAATCCTTTGTTGATAATAACAAGGTTTCGGACCATCACGCTATTATCCCAACAGAGCAGACAGTTTTCATCGGCTCGTTGAGTGATCGGGAAAGAAAGATATATGATCTGGTTATCAAGCGATTCTTTGCTGTTTTTTATCCTCCTTTCGAATATGAGCAAACAACAATCAAAGCTAAAGTCGGGAATGAATATTTTATTGCCAGGGGTAAGATTGTGGTCAATCAGGGTTGGAAAGAGGTTTATGAAAACAAATTCGAGGATGAGGACGAACAGGATGACCTTGCTGAGCAGAGCTTACCCAGCGTAAATAAAGGTGATGTTTTGAAGATAGCCGCTGTTTCCCAAACCAGGGGAGAGACTAAGCCGCCAGCGCCATTTAATGAAGGAAGCCTGCTTTCAGCGATGGAGAACCCGGTAAAATATATGGCTGGTGAAAACAAGGATCTGATCAAGACAATCGGTGAAGTTGGAGGGCTGGGAACGGTAGCTACAAGGGCTGATATTATCGAAAAACTGTTTAACAGCTTCCTGATTGAAAAGAAAGGGAAGGACATATTTATCACTGCCAAAGGTAGGCAGCTTCTGGAATTAGTTCCCGAGGAACTAAAGGCTCCTGCGCTGACTGCAGAGTGGGAGCAGAAACTGAGTTCTATAGCCAAAGGTTCCCTGAAAAAGGATACATTTATTAACGAAATGAAGAATTATGCAAAAGCAGCTGTTAATCAGATAAAAAATAGTGAGAAAGAATTTAAGCATGACAATTTGACAAGAAATAGATGCCCTGAATGTGGAAAGTATATGCTCGAGGTTAATGGTAAAAGGGGTAAAATGCTTATTTGCCAGGATAGAGAATGTGGGCATAGGATTGGTATTGCTAAAACAACCAATGCCAGGTGTCCTACCTGTCATAAAAGGATGGAACTGCGCGGTGAAGGAGAAGGGCAGATATTTGCATGCAGCTGCGGCTACAGAGAAAAACTCTCTGCCTTTAATAAGAGAAGGAAAAAGGAAAAAAGCAGCATTTCCAAACGGGAGGCAGCAAGGTATATCAAGAGTCAGGAAAAGGCACAAGATAAACCGATCAACACTGCTCTTGCTGATGCTCTTGCCAAACTTAAGCTTAAATAATGTGTAGTTTAGTTATGCCCACCAGATATTTGCGGCAAGTAATAGAAATCACTGACTAGGATCTAGGAGAGTATCAAGATATAATATATTATGTCTGTTGAAGCGAATGTAAAAATGACGGAGGAAGAATTGTGAAGTTAAAGGAGCTAAAGATCGGTAAACTAAAGGTGCCAGTCCCGATCATTCAAGGGGGTATGGCAGTCCGCATTTCCACCGCCCCGCTGGCTGCTGCAGTAGCCAATGAGGGGGGTATCGGGGTAATCGCCGGAACGGGCATGTCCCCGGATGAACTGCGCCAGGAAATTCGCCTTGCCCGGGAAATGAGCAGTGGAATAATTGGTGTCAATATTATGTTTGCGGTGCGCAAGTTTGCTGACCTAGTTCAAACAGCGATCGATGAAGGTATCGACCTGGTGATTTCAGGTGCCGGCTTTTCTCGGGATATGTTTGCCTGGGGAAAGGAAAGCGATGTTCCCATTGTTCCTATCGTGTCTTCTGCCAGACTTGCGGTGCTGGCAGAAAAATTGGGGGCCGCTGCTGTGGTGGCTGAAGGCAAAGAAGCAGGTGGCCATCTTGGTACGGACCGGCCCATGAAGGAGATTCTGCCGGAGGTCAAGGCAGCGATTAGGATTCCGGTTATTGCTGCCGGGGGTATAGTCGACGGACAGGATCTTAAAGAGGTGCTGGAGATGGGGGCAGATGGGGTTCAAATGGGAACCTGTTTCGCAGCCTCAGTAGAATCCAATGCTTCTGATGAATTTAAGGAATTGTATGTTAAGGCGAAAAAAGAGGATGTAGTGCTGATCGACAGCCCTGTAGGCATGGTAGGGAGAGGACTGCGGAATGATTTCCAGCGTTTGATCGAAGGAGATAAAACCGTGGAAATTGAAAAGTGCAGGGGATGTTTGAAGAAGTGCTCGAAAAAATATTGTATCATAAACGCCCTGAACAATGCCTGTAAAGGTGGAGATGCGGCAAGAGCCGTGGTATTTGCCGGGGAGCAGGTGGAGAAGATTAAGGAGATACTCCCGGTGAGGATGATCTTTCAGAATCTGCTGAATGCCTAAACTTTCCCCACTTTAATATTCCAGTTGTTGTCATATGTAGAGCAAAAGTTGTTTTGTAAATAATGAGGGAAACCGTGATGAACAAGGTTTCCCTTTTCTTTATTTATTTTGGGTAAAGTATGAGCGAATTTGTTGTATTTCCTGTGGGTTTGCTAGCTGTGCCGGTTGGTAGTATCCTTTTTGCTCTGCCACCTGGAAGAGTTTATACTGGAATTGTTCATCTCCATCCCGTGTCTGCTGCAAAAGCTGCCGGAGCTGCTGGTTTGCGGTTTGCGCTATAGCGCTGGCATATCCGGTTAAACTGCTGTTAATCATAGATAAAACATCATTTACCATGTCTTTTTCCTGCATAGACTTCAGCCCCTTCTCATTTATTGTAAGAATGATAGGAATTTTTGTCTTGTGTTTTCGGCATCCTGTGCAGATTGTTGAAACATTTGCTTGATTTGTGGATCTTGACACTGTTGGGCGTAAGTTTTCAGTTTTTGGGCGGCAGTTTCATGCGAACCGATAAAGTGTCTCAAGTTTTGTAGTTCCATTCCGTTAATTTGGGGCACAAATATTTCCTCCTTCTTGTTTATTTGGTCTTAGTTTATCAAGTATTCGTCAATTTATTCGTTTGGAATACTGGCGGAAGCGGGGGCTAATTACTAGGTAATATTTGATAGCCCTGCAAAATACCATTTATAAAACAGCTTTACAGGGAGGATGAAGAAATGAGTATGGAGCCGCCTGAAACAAAGGGATGCGAACCCCCAAATATCTACAAGTGTGCTTACCCGGCCCCCTACCCAGAAGCACGGGTATCCGGTCCGAATCCCAAATATGCCCAACTGCTGCTGGAAGACTATGCAGGAATGGTAAGTGAATTGACAGCTGTGACACAATATACGTATCACCACTTCGTATTGGAAGAAACAAATAAAGAAGTGGCGGATTTGCTTTCATGCACTGCACTGGTGGAAATGCACCATCTGGAAATACTTGCTGAGACTATATTTATGCTGGGTGTTGACCCCCGCTATCGGACAATAGAGAGAAACAATACCGAAAGGTATTGGGAGGGGACATTCGTTTTCTATGGAACCGCCCTTTGTGACAGGCTTACAGCAGATGTTGCCGGTGAATGGGCAGCTATCTCCAACTATCGCAAACACCAGCGCATGATTGATGATCCCTATATCAAGAGAACACTAGAGAGAATTATTTTGGATGAACTGCATCATGTTGGCTTATTCAATCAAGCAATCCACAAGTACTGTCACCCCCATCTGCCCAAGCAAGACCCGTAAAACATCCTGAGCTGCAAGTCTTACTTTATGGCCTCGCTAGAGGTCTATTTTTTTGTGCTAAGATAAGGTAAACTATTATCTGGATATGTTGGAAAAAGGGGTGATTACCATGTTTATCATTGACCGCTTTGAAGGTGACTGGGCGGTGATAGAGTTTGAGGGGAGAACATTTAATATTCCAAAAGACCTGCTTCCCCAAAGTACCAGGGAAGGGGATGTGATCAAGATAACTGTTTCTGTGGATGATAAAGCTACGTTAGAGAGGAAGAAAAGAGTGGAGAAACTCGTGGATGAACTTTTTGAAGACTAGAGGGCGTATTGAGTACTGAGGATGGTAAGCCCAAGAATGGAGTACAGCATCAGCCATAAGTGTTATTTCGACAGCTAACATTGAGTTTAGTTATGGGATGAAGATCTCAATAGGGAAGTCCCTTTTAAGTGTCAGGGTTTGTAGTGTTTGATTAACCTCATAGTCTGTTTTCTTCACCTTTTCAAGGTCCACAGTTAAAG
>CALGIY010000011.1 GCA_937914965.1 uncultured Thermoanaerobacteraceae bacterium
CGCACTCCGGCACAGGATTTAGTCGGGGGTGCTTTTGGACTCATTATCGGTCTTGTTATTGCCAATCTTCTTGGAGCTCCTCTTATTCACATTCCTTGGATAGGGCCCTATATACCGGTTGTTGCCAGCATTCTTCTGGGTTACCTAGGTTTAAGCTTAGGGATCAAGAAGAAAGAAGAACTGACCGGATTACTTTCTTTGTGGAGAACGGGTTCGAAGCAAGGGCGTGGTGATGGAGCGAGGAGCGGTTATAAGGTTCTTGATACCAATGTGATTATTGACGGTCGGATTTCAGATATCTGCCAAACTGGTTTTCTTGATGGTGTCCTGGTGGTTCCCCGCTTTGTGCTGGAAGAACTACAGCATATTGCAGATTCTTCAGATGTGCTCAGGCGCAATAAGGGGAGACGTGGTCTGGATATTCTAAACCAGATGCGCAAGGAGCAGGAGATCAAGATCGAGATCAAGGATTTCGATGGTGTGGATACCAAGAAGGATGTTGACTACAGGCTGATCCAGGTCTGCAAGCGTCTCAACTGCCCTGTTGTGACCAATGACTACAACCTGAATAAGGTTGCTGAACTGGTAGGTGTCAAGGTACTCAATATCAACGATCTGGCTAATGCTGTCAAGCCTTTGTTTCTCCCGGGTGAGGAGATCGTCGGTGTTGATGTGATCCGCGATGGCAAAGAGGCCGGACAGGGGGTAGCTTACCTGGAAGACGGCACCATGATCGTTATCGAAGGCGGCAAGAGGCACATCGGACAACGTATTACCGTAGTGGTCACTAGTGTCTTGCAGACATCAGCAGGTCGGATGATCTTTGCCAAGCCCAAAATGGCTTTCAAAGGACAGTCATCTGCCCGGCACTATCATGAGGTGAAAGTAATTGGATAAGGTTGGGGGAATTATTGTAGCTGCTGGCAGGGGGGAACGGATGGGTTCCCCCCTGAATAAGGTCTATCTACCATTAGGTGATGACCCGGTCCTGGTACACAGTCTACGGGTTTTTGAGGACTCGAAGTTAATCAAGTCTTATGTGGTTGCTGCGGGATGCAGCGACCTTTCTTTTTGTCGCACACTGCTCTCTGCTTACCCCCTTCCCAAATTGGCGGGTATTGTAGCAGGAGGGGAAACCCGACAGGAATCTGTTGCTGCAGGGCTGAAGGCTCTTCCCCAGGACTGCCAGGTTGTGGTTGTTCATGATGGGGCGCGTCCTCTGTTGTCCCAGGAGATACTAGATGGGGCTGTGATGAGAGCGATGAGTGCGGGAGCGGTGGTTGTTGCCGTACAGGTCAAGGATACAGTTAAGGTTGTAGAAGATGGCGAGATCAAGGAGACTCCGAACCGGTCCTCTCTTTGGATCGCACAAACACCCCAGGTCTTTCACTTCGCACTGCTCGGGGAAGCATTAGATGCTGCCCGGGCTTCTGGCTGTCAGGGGACCGATGATGCCTCTCTGGTGGAGCGGTTAGGCCATCAGGTGAAGGTCTACCC
Organism: uncultured Thermoanaerobacteraceae bacterium; assembly: GCA_937914965.1. Taxonomy (GTDB): domain Bacteria; phylum Bacillota; class DSM-12270; order Thermacetogeniales; family Thermacetogeniaceae; genus CALGIY01. Next base: position 1,498 of record CALGIY010000011.1, read on the forward strand.
AGGCTCTTATGAGAATATCAAGATTACTACACCAGAGGATCTTGCTGTTGCCCAGGCTTTTTTAGAAAGAAGAAAAGATGGTGAGGAGCAGGAGATACGCACTGGTTTAGGTTATGATGTGCATCCCTTTTGCCAAGGTCGCCCGCTCTTTCTGGGAGGGGTGGAAATTCCAGAGGGACTTGGACTGTCTGGGCACTCGGATGGAGATGTTTTGCTCCATGCGTTAATGGACGCCTGTTTGGGGGCGGCGGGATTGCCCGATATTGGTCACTATTTTCCTCCTACAGATGGGCGCTGGAAGGGAGCATCCAGTCTGGCACTGCTTAGTGTTGTCCGGGGGATCCTGGCCAACAAAGGTTACCGAGTTGAGCAGGTGGACCTGGTTGCAGCTGCGGAAAAGCCGCGGGTTGCTCCTTATCTTGATCAAATTCGCGGACGTATTGCCGCAGTTCTAGGCATCCCACCTTCTGCAGTGGGCCTCAAGGCTACTACAACTGAAGGACTTGGTTTTGTGGGAAGGGGAGAGGGGATTGCCTGCTGGGCCATTGCCACGGTCAGATCGTAAAAGAACCCCTCTCCTGTTAACAAGGAGAGGGGTTCTGAGCCGTAGTATATCTGTCATTACTTCTGCTTGAAGGTTGAAAATACTTGTAGTAACAAACCACCGAGGATAACGAACAGGAGTCCGAGAGTACCCCACACGATATAGTTGGACATTGACGAATCCATCATTCATCCCCCCTTACCTTGATATTATGCAAGAATCATGCCCGGTGAAAAGGTGCAACTAATAGGCTGTTTTTAGATATTATCTGAAGATTTGATTGATAGTGTTTCAAATGTTTCATTTTGAAACAGACATGTTTTCTTATGGAACAACTGGATGGCAGAATATGTGTTGGGTGCCTGATGTTACCTGGCAGCTGCATATCACTTAATCTCAAATTTTTTCAGGCGACGCCAAAGGGTTGTCCGACTCATTCCCAGGAGTTGGGCAGCCTTTTTCTTATTCCCACCAGATGCTATAAGGGCATTCAAGATCGCCTTTTTTTCAAGGTTGGCGATATTCTGTGGTTGGGGTTCAGGTTGGGGATGCAGAGATGCAGTATCAGGGGCTCTGGTGGGGGGGATGCTGATGGATTCTTCCACAAGGCTAGCTGGGATATAGTCGTCATCGGTCAGGATGACCAAGCGTTCCATGGTGTTTTGGAGTTCTCTGGTGTTTCCAGGCCAATCGTGAATGTAAAAAAGGTTCATACCTTGAGGCTCGATTCCTTTAATGTTCTTTTGAAACTTTTTATTGAAGACCCCCAGGAAGTGATCTACCAGGAAAGGGATGTCCTCTCGCCGTTCCCTTAGTGTGGGCACTACCAGGTTCAGCACATTGATCCTATAGTAAAGGTCTGACCGGAAGAGTTTTTCCTCCACCATGCTGCTGAGGTCGCTGTTGGTGGCAGCAATAACCCGGACATCCAACGTGATCACGCGGTCATCGCCCAATCGCATGATCTCATATTCCTGGAGTACCCGCAGCAGACGTGCCTGTAATTTATCGGACATCTCGCTGATTTCATCAAGGAAGATGGTGCCCCCATCAGCCATTTCAAAAAAACCCTGTTTCCCTCCTGTTTTGGCGCCGGTAAAAGCACCTTCCGCATATCCGAAGAGCTCGCTTTCCAGGAGGTTTTCCGGTACAGCCGCGCAGTTGACCGCAATAAAAGGACCCTTCCGGCAGGGGCTGGTATTGTGGATGGCGTGAGCGAAGATTTCTTTACCGACGCCAGTTTCGCCGTAGATAAGGACTGTGGCATTAACACTCCCGAAGCGCCGGGCTTTATCGATAGCCGCCTTGATCTCGGCGCTTTTTCCGAGGATGTCATCAAAAGTATACTTGGCCACATGTCCACGGGCGCGCATCTTTCTTTTACCTACTGCAGTTCACCTCACATGCACAGCCTGTGTCGTGTACAACTGCAGCAGTAAGAGTGTGATCCATACAGCTAAAGGCTGGTAAAAGAGCCGTTGGAAAAGTAATCCATCGGCTCTTTTTATGACTTTAAACCAGGTTGCGGGGGTAGTTGGCAAATAGTGCCCGGGCTTCTTCCAGACTGGTATCTGAGGCGGGGATAATCAGGTCCGATTCTACTAGTTCCTCATCGGGAAGCTTTTTCCCCTTTGACTGCACGAAATTGACGACATCCTGCAGGCAAGATGTGAACCGGTCCTCTTCTCCGGCGCTGACGGCATCAAGAAGTTTGTCGTCCATGGCATCAAGTTCTACCAGGGCGTTTCCTTCCACTGTATACTGTCCTTGTGTGAGTACCCGAATAATCACCCTTTAGTCACCTCATTTTTCAGACGGGCGAGTTCATCATCTACACGCCCTTCTGACTGCATTTTGCGGAGTTCTGTTTCTACGCTGTCCTTGTCTCCCAGGGAATCATCTAAGACTCCGGTGGCGATTAGTTCGTCGCGCATTTTTTTCAAAAAAGCACTAGACAGCGGGGACGGAGGTACGTAATATCC
>CALGIY010000012.1 GCA_937914965.1 uncultured Thermoanaerobacteraceae bacterium
AAGGCGCAGGAAAATGAAGTGATGACAGCGCTCAGTTTTTTATATACTATTACCCCATCATCTGGGAGGGGTATCCCTCTGTGGCTAGATGTGGTTGATGCTGAGGTGCGTCTGACTAGAGGAGAGGCAGAAGCCATGCTCGCTACCTGTCTTGATCCGGCTGTAGCGGAGGTTTTCCTGCGGCCGCTTAGAGCAAGCAGAGAGCTTTAAGTGAGTCAAGGGGACGGGGAATTTGACTCACTTAAAGGTACCCAGTGCATAGGTGGAAACTGTTTGCTGGCAATAGGAACCGTCCCCAGTGCATACCAGTGCATAGATTGGAGGTCTTTATGCAAGTAGTCGGTGTGACAACACAACAGTATATTTATGTGGCCTCTCGCCAGCGGAAATTCCGCATCGGGGAGATTCTGGTTATAGATGACCCGGAACTGGAGCCTAGGGGTGAAGTTGTAGAGACAAAGTCTTTCAATAGATTCCTTCCTCTCACCATGGAGCGCAGCCCCTTGATCGATCCCTCCTGACGTAAAGAAGAATCTTTATTCTCAAAATTGAGAGTAATAGGTGAGGAGACATTTCACCTGGCCAAGCTGCGGGTTTTAAGTGATATCCCTTATCCGGTGGCTGTAGGTTCCAGTGTGCACCTGCCGTCTTTTGCTGAGGTTTATGACCTCCTGCTGCCCTGTCCGGTGGACGCCGGACTTGTCTTAGGGGTTACTCTGGGAACTGAGGATATGCAGGGGACCCTTCCGGATGAACTAAAAAATGTTGCTCCTTTGTATAAAAAGGGTGAAGGGATACTTCCCCAGCGTGGTGTTCCTTTTGTTTTTGATCACCGGGCTATGCAGGAATACCCCCATATCGGTATTTTCGGGGGATCGGGTTCTGGTAAGTCCTTCGGGATGAGGGTGATCCTGGAGGAACTTTTGGAAAAGCAGATACCAACTCTGGTTTTCGATCCTCATTATGAGATGAGCTTTAGTACGCCATTTGAAGGGATGGACGGGGGTAAGGCCAAAAAATATAAAGGTAGGACGGAAATCCTCACAGTAGGAAAGGATACAGGGGTGAGTTTCGAAGATCTGACGAGCCAGGACCTGGCCTCATTGCTGGCAGCTGCAGGGGGAAACTTCACTG
>CALGIY010000013.1 GCA_937914965.1 uncultured Thermoanaerobacteraceae bacterium
AGTTATGAAAACAGCATTAAAGCCAAAAATCGGGGAACGAATTCTGAAAGAAGTGCTCTATATATGAGTAAGCGAAGCTATGAAGATTATTTAAAGGATATCATCAGCGACCCAGTAGGTTGAAAAACCCCCACTACCTTACTGGTAGTAGGGGTATCCCCTTTAACCCACAAGTTCCGCAATCTTCTCTTTTACCCAGGTGAAGAAACTGTTTAGGCTCTCCGATATTTTCTGGAGGATACCCTGGTTGTCTCTTACGGCCTTTTTGATATCATCAACGCTTTTATTGATGTTTTCCAGCTGTTTGTTGATTTTGTCCAGGTTAAGATCCAGCCGGCTGATTTTCTGCATCAGATCTTTTATCTGTTGAATCTGTGCTTCGGTAAGTTCAATGTCATGTTCGTCTGCGATTCGTTTGATTACTTCGATAATATCATCCGGGTTTTTGATCTTTTTCTTGACGACTTCTTCTTTTACATCCCGCATAAAGTCAGCCGCTTGGTCCTGGCCGATTTTTTCGCCCAGGGCTTTGGTAACGACTAGTTCTTCGTTAGCGGTTTTTTTGGCATCTTCATCAAGTTTTTTGCCGGAGGCCTGTTCAAAGGCCTTGGTGATGCCGGTAAGAGCAGAGGCACCAGATACCTGGAAAGGTGCAGTGATAACTACATCTGCATCTTCGATCCCTGCAGTAACCATAACATTGGCGTACATCTCTTTGGTTACCCAGGCTATGTTATAGGTCTTGACACTAATTCCGTTTCCCCTGGGTACCAGGCGAATGTGTGCTGAAGAATAGGCTGTGGTTCCTAACTGTTTTTCCGGTACCAGGCCGGAGAGATACTGCCGCATCTCCTGGTTGGTTACTTCGATGATTTTGACGTCATTTTCATTAACACCGAAGAAGTCCAGTATTTCCCGTTCCTGCTTTGGTGTTAGGTCTGCCCCCAGGCTGACTACTTCCTGGGCACTGGCCATAGCTGCAAGAGGAAAGATGGCCATTAAAAACCCTGCCATTACTATTGTAGATATTAATTTTTTCATAAAGAACACCCCTTTTTATAGGTTAATAAAGTTTTGGTCTGAATAACATATATGCGCGATTGGTTCTGATCATGAATGATCATCTATTTTTGATTATATCATTTATGGGGCCAGGGTTGTTTTGTTGTGATACGGGACTATCCTCTCACAAAGTTTCTCCAGCAGTTTTTTTTCGTGGCTGACCACCAGTATTCCCATCTTGTTTTTGCGAGCGATATCAAGTACTGCATGCCAGATTTGTGCTTGAGTGATGGCATCGAGCATGGTGGTAATTTCATCAGCGATCAAGAATTTTGTTTGCGGGTTTAGGGAGCGTGCTACGCAGAATCTTTGCAGTTCTCCGCCGGAGAGTTCGTTCGGCCAACGGGTGAACCATTCTTTTTCGATACCCAAAGTAAAGTTAAGAACCACATTCCCGCTGATAATCTGAAACCCAGGAAGGTAATGGCTGCTTCGTGTAAAACGGCATGGGGAAACATTAACATCGTACCGATAAAAAGCTGAGGTAGAACGTGAGGCAGGATATGGCGGGAGCTCCCAAAGTTTATTAGGGGTTCCACAGAGTTACAAATTATGATATAATATGTATTAGATGTGCCGGGTTTCGACTATTGCATAAATCTTTTCGCCATTTCTGCTGCTTTCTATCCATAGTATTAATGCCAACAATCCGGAGCAACCTATCTACCAGTCTACCAGATTTCTTAGCGGAGCTTTTTCTTCATAGCTGTGTTTTTGAATAGGGGAGCCTTATTATTTTAAACGCCATCTTTATTTCGGGTGTTTTTTTGTTTGTGATTTTGCGAGATTAGAAATGGGGGTTATCATAATGAATCTAACAATTATAGGGACAGGGCATGGTGGCTGCGCTGCGGCAGCATACTATGCAATGCGAGGTTTTAATATCACTCTATTAAAAATGGGGAGTCATAGTCATGAAAGTAATTTTGAAATGCTTGAACAGACAAAAGAAATCCGTTTGGAAGGGGTTCTAGGGGAAGGGACGTATCAGCTGGCTGATGTAACTCGAGATGTGGAAGGGGCTTTGAAGGATGCGGATGTCATCCTTGTTTTTTATGTATCTCTCTACCATGGTTATCTTGCTCAGAGATTAGCTCCTTATTTTAAGGATGGCCAAGTTGTTTATATCTGTCCAGGATATGCAGGAAGTTTGCTGTTTCGTAAAGCTATGAACAATGCTAATAATAAATCGAAAGTGATATTTGTTGAAGGTGAAACACTAATGTTTTCATCCCGCATAGTGAAACCTGGTGCTGTATGTATTTTTTCATCGAATCATGGTCATCCAATAGCTGCTTTGGGAAAGCATAGTTTTAAAGAGATCATCAGAGTGTTGCCTCCGGTTCCAGGTGAATGGATAGAAAGAGAAAATGTATTTGAGATTGCTTTACATAATCCCAATCTTATTATGCATACAGTTGGCATTACAATGAATGCTGGATGTATAGAGTCTGCGGCGGGGTCTTTTTCAATGTATGCTGAAGGGTTTACACCGTCAATATGGAAAATTGTAAACGAACTAGATAGTGAAAAAATGGCAGTTTTAAAAGCCATTGGAGCAAAGCCGCGGTCGTATTTTGAGGAATTTATGGTTAGAACATTCGAAAATCCTGATGATTATACCAATAAGGAAGGATTTAAGTTATATGCAGAGCATGTTGAGGGCTTAAAAACTTCCAGTGTGGATAATCGGTACATTACCGAAGATGTCCCCAAAGGGTTAGGTTTACTGCATGTGTTGGGGGCCAATCTAAATATTCCTACTCCAGTATGTGATTCCATAATTACATTAGCAGGTGTAATGATTGGTACGGATTATTTTAAAGAGATTGAGGAGTATTGGGATATTGAATTTGATGATGTGGATGAACTTTTAGAGCGGGTTTAAGCGTAGGCAGGCGAGGCAGCGGGGCCGAAGGCTGCAAAATGGGAAGGAGTGTAAACCTGTTAATATTATCCTATTCTTGATATAATAAATAAAAGAGTTAGCTTAAAGCGCTTGCAATATTAGCTGTGTATAGTTGGGAGGTGCTTTTTTGAGTGAACTGGAGATGTTTTTAACCAAACTCAGGGATAATAAGCCGTTTCTCCAGGAGCAATATGGGGTCAATACTCTGGGGGTATTCGGTTCTTTTGTTCGTGGTGATCAGGATAAGAATAGTGATGTTGACATTTTGGTTGGATTTAATGAAACGATAGGTCTTCTCAAATTCGTGGCTTTAAAATATCAATTGAGCGAGCTAATAGGCAAAGACGTTGATTTAGTTATGAAAACAGCATTAAAGCCAAAAATCGGGGAACGAATTCTGAAAGAAGTGGTCTATATATGAGCAAGCGAAACTATGAAGATTATTTAAAGGACATCTTAGACTCAATTTATGCCATCGAAACATTTATCAATGGTATGACTAAAAACGAATTTATCGGTGATCTAAAAACTATTTATGCAACGAGAAAGGCTATCGAAATTATTGGCGAGGCAGCAAAGAAAATTCCGAGTTCAATTACGGATAAGTACAAAGATATTCCCTGGAGAGAGATCGCTGGTATGCGTGATGTGCTTGTGCACGATTACTTTGGTGTAGACTTGAATGTGTTATGGAAAACTGTTCAACAAGACATCCCCGAGTTAAAGATGATGTTTGTAAAAATTATGAAAGATCTAAATAAGGGATAGTTTCCATACTAACGGGGTCAGGCTTGCTTTACTTTCGAGATTACGTTAGAAGATCAAACATTCAATTTTGGATAATTCCTTTCACTGGTTACTTTCTATCCCACAGTGTTGATGCCAACAATCCGGAAATAACCTATTTACCTATCATAATTTCTTAGTAGAATAAACTTTCAATTACGCTTGTTCAAGGTGGTTGCAATTTATGATTTACACAAAAGCCTTAGCGTGATGCTCCAATTTATCGGTGGGTTCACACGTGTCGCTGGTGCGAGATAGTGAGGCGAGCGTGGTAACGGCCATTCGGAAGATATTGTTCATCTCCGGTGCTGGCTGGGGGAATCCCCAGAATAAACACTGCCTGAAATATAAGCAGAAAACCTCTTCTTCCTCCCCCACTTCTTAAATCCATCCACATTGGGTATAATTAACCAAAGCAGCCATTTCCCTTTACTTCCCTTTGCCGAAATAGATCGTCGAAGGACGAGCCTATCCCCAAGGATGGGCAGTAGGGTGGTGGCCGCAGATTTTTAACACTTTGAGGAGGAGACCAATTGTCTGAAAATCAGAAATCCGATGTGTCGGCGCAGCCGGAGTTAGTGCCTCATAAGGTTACCATTGATACCGCTAAGGGCAAGATTGTGCTGGAGGTTTACCCGGATTTGATGCCGATTACGGTGGCTAACTTCGATAAGTTGGTGCAGTCCGGTTTTTACAATGGGCTTAAGTTTCACCGGGTTGAGGACTGGGTGGTCCAGGGGGGCGATCCAAGCGGTAACGGCACCGGTGGCCCTGGCTGGAAGATCAGGTTGGAGACGAATCCGCAGCTGAAGAATCTGCGGGGGATGGTGGCTATGGCCCGGGCGATGGATCCCAACTCTGCCGGCTCTCAGTTTTACATTCTCAAGACGGATGCCTCCTGGCTCGATGGGCAGTATGCGGTGTTTGGTAAGGTGATAGAGGGGATGGATGTGGTCGACCAGATTCAGATCGGTGACATCATGCAGTCGGTTACGGAATAGCCGGTGTGTATAAAATGAATCTGTATGGGTAAAGCTGGATGTAGGTAGAAAACAAAGCAGGCAGACTCTTTTTGAGGTCTGACTGCTTTTTGTTTTACTGCTGCGGGCTGCGAGGGGCCGGGGGGCCTGCCCGGCTGTTGATAATGTTGATTGGCAATAACGAGGGGATAGGTGAATACTGCCATTCATGGGTTTGATAGGGCAGGAATATCAGTGTTTGTAATAGAAGCAAATTGTTATCTGCTGCCGTTTTTGTTATGAAGAGCGGATGTCTAATCATTGATTTTTGTATCGATTTTGTTTCTGATTGAGATCAGAGAAAGGAGTAGGTTATGCAGAAGTTTTTTCTCAACAAGTTGTTTGGACGCGTCGAGGGTGGTTCTTTTGATGTGAAGTACTGGGACGGCAGTATTGAGCATTTTGGGGAAGGCGAGAGCGAATTTACTATTATTCTTAATAAGCCCTTTCCGGAAAAGGAGATTATTAATGACCCTGTTCTGTTTTTTGGTGAGGCGTACATGGGCGGGGATATCGATTATGAAGGGGATTTGCACGCTATTTTAGAGGTGGCGTTTAAGAATAAGGATGTCTTTGAAAAAGAAGGTATAGTGTTGGGTGCAATCTCGAAAATAATACCTAAGTCGCCTAACCGCAATAAAAAGGATATAAAGTATCATTACGATATTGGTAATGATTTTTACAGCCTGTGGTTGGATGAAAGCATGACTTATTCCTGTGCATATTTTGAGCATCCGGATGATTCACTGCACCAGGCGCAGATGAACAAGGTTGATTATTTATTAAAAAAACTGAACCTGAAAGAGGGGCAGACTTTACTGGATATCGGCAGCGGTTGGGGTGAGCTTATTATCCGGGCCGCCAAGCAGTATGGGGTAAAAAGCATGGGGATAACTCTCAGTGAAGAACAGTTTGCGAAAACTAAGGAACGGATAAAAAATGAGAATTTGGAAGGTCTGGTGGATGTAAAGCTACAGGATTATCGTGAACTGGTTTCTTCGGGGGCCCAATTTGACCGGCTGGTGAGTGTGGGGATGATGGAACATGTAGGCAGGGCGAATATTCCTGATTTTATCGCTGCAGCTGATTCTTTACTTAAATACGGGGGAGTATTCTTACTCCATACTATTACCAAACAGATAGAAACCGAAACCAACGCTTGGATTGAAAGGTATATTTTCCCGGGGGGTTATATACCTCCGATCAGGGAGCTGGTAGCCACTCTGCCAGAGCATGACTTTTACATCAAGGATATGGAAAGTTTACGGCTGCATTATGCCAAAACCCTGGAATTCTGGGCCGATAGTTTCGAAAAGAATCTGGATGCTGTGCGAAAGAAGTTTGATGAGCCCTTTATTCGCATGTGGCGGGCTTATTTGAATTCGTGTATCTACGGCTTCCGCTACCGGGTAGTAGATATCCATCAGTTTATACTGGAGAAGGGTATCAATAATGAACTGCCTATGACGAGGCACTACCTGTATAAATAAGAGGAAGATCGCAGGTTGATTAATATTGTAAAATGAGCGGTAGCAATTCAGCGTGTTAAACAACTGCAGGCACAGTGTCAATGCCTGCAGTTGTTTAATTTAATTATAGCAATGGTCAAAATATTAGCAATAGAAAAAGATTGGACAGGGGGACGGTTCTCCCGGCCTAAACGCCGGATTTTTTTGTTTTGTGGGGCTGTTTGGGGACAAAAATGATCAAGGGGAAGGATTAAGGGGGCAGTTTTCTTAATATATATGCTAAAATGGGAAAGGTCAAACCGAAACAGCAACAATGAAAGGTGGGTATTCCATGGCAGTACAAATTCTTACAGATAGTACAAGCTACTTGAGCGAAGAGCTCAGAGAAGAGTTAAACATACGAAGAATATCCTTGCATCTTTCCTTTGGTGACGAAAGTATGAAGGAAGTTGATATTGATAACGAAGCTTTTTATGAGATGATGGCGGAAAAAGGTATTCCAACATCCTCACAGCCCTCAGTTGAAGAATTGTATCGTGAAATGGTAGATGTTGTAGAGACGGGAGATAGTCTCTGTTGTGTTTTTTTGTCTTCAGATATGAGCGGTACTTTTTCTACAGGGCAAATAGTTAAAAAAATGGTTTTGGAGAAATACGAAGATGCCAGGATAGAGATCATTGAT
>CALGIY010000014.1 GCA_937914965.1 uncultured Thermoanaerobacteraceae bacterium
CAACGCCTGCCACATCCTCAGGAGTGCCGGGTCTCCCCAGGGATATACGCTCAATTGTTTCCTCCCAGTTATCTTTGGGGATGACAGCGGTCATCTGTGTCTCAATATAACCTGGCGCTACAGCATTAGCAGTGATCCCCCGGGAACCATATTCTTTTGCTATTGACTTGGTGAAACCGATGATTCCTGCTTTGGAAGCAGCGTAATTAGCCTGCCCTGCATTCCCCTGCATCCCCACCACTGATGAGATGTTAATAATATGACCATGTTTCTGCTTCATCATCTGGCGGATAACTGCCCTGGTACTGACGAAGGTACCGGTCAGGTTGGTGTTGATCGTCCGGAACCAATCTTCATCAGATATGCGCAGCAGCAGGTTGTCTTTGGTAATTCCCGCATTATTCACCAGCACATCGAGTCTCCCAAAGGTTTTTATAACGTCATTAATCATTTCTTTAACTGAAGCAGGCTCAGTGACATCACAGCTTAATTCGATGGCAATCCCGCCAGTATTTTTTATCTCGTTAACCACCTCTTGAGAGGCTTCACCTGTTGCAAGGTCACAGACAACCACCTTATACCCTTCCCTGGCCAACCGGAGTGCGGTTGCTTTACCAATACCCCTGGCACTTCCCGTGACCAGAGCCACCTCATCCTTCACTTCAACGCGCCCCCTCACTCTTGAGAACTTTCTCCAAGGATGCGGTATCCTCAACACTCCCTAGAGCCTTGTTCTTGACAGTTTTCTTGATCAAACCAGTGAGCACTTTTCCAGGGCCCACTTCTATAAAATAATCGATTTTATCTGACATGTAAATAATTGAATGTTCCCATTTAACAGGATTGTAAAGCTGTTTCAACAAGATATCAGGTAGATCTGTCCGGTGCACTTCCTGCGCTTCGGCATTACTGAGCACAGGGAAGTCCGGTTCTGACCACTCGATCCCAGCTAACTCTTCTCTGAGTTCTTCAGCGGCATTGATCATTAACCTCGAGTGGGAAGGTACACTGACTGCCAGGGGAACAACCCTAGCACCCCCTGCTTTGAGGAGTTTAACTGCCTTTTGAACACCTTCCCGCTCACCCGAGATCACAATCTGGCCTGGGCAGTTATAGTTGGCGATATCAGCAATTCCTGCACTGGCAGCAGAAGCACATGCTTGCTCAACTGCACTCCCCTTTACCCCTAATACCGCGACCATCATCCCCTGGCCTTTAGGGACAGCTTCCTGCATAATCTTCCCACGCTTGATCACCAATTTTAATGCATCTTCAAACTGCAGGGCACCGCTTGCAACCAGGGCACTGTACTCCCCTAGGCTCAAACCAGCAGCGATGCAAGGGGTAAGGCCGTGGGCCCTCAGTACTGCCAAGATGGCGATACTCGTTGTCAGAATAGCGGGCTGGGTGATTTCTGTTTTATTCAGCTCTTCCTTTGATCCTTCAAAACAGATTTTGCTTAAAGGAAACCCCAGAACCTGATCTGCTAATTGATAGATATCTCGTGCCTCTTGGAAGCGCTCCGCAAGTTCTTTACCCATCCCTGGGTGCTGAGCCCCTTGCCCTGGAAAAACAAATGCTATTTTAGGCATAATTCGCTTCCCAACCTTTTCAGAATTCTTTCAGCCATAGAGATAACATCTTCCACAATGTCAGCAGCAGGCTCTACCCTCTGTACAAGACCAACACACTGACCTGCTAACAGTGAACCATTTTCCACATCCCCT
>CALGIY010000015.1 GCA_937914965.1 uncultured Thermoanaerobacteraceae bacterium
ATTTTTGTCCATACTAACACACATTCCGCCACTATACAAGAAGGCCAAAATAAGATAAAATAGAGGGACAACGACCCGGAAGGGGGAGGCCATGAATCCGATTTTGGAAAGTTTATACCAGCGGCGGTCGGTGCGCGCCTTCCAGGAGCGGCCGGTGCCAGAGGAGCTCAAGCGCGCCATTCTGGATGCCGCCGCTCAGGCGCCCAGCGCGGGCTGCCAGCAGCTGTACACCATTTTGGACATTAGCGACCAGTCCCTCAAGGAGGCCCTGGCGGTGAGCTGCGATGAGCAGCCCTTTATTGCCAAAGCGCCGGTGGTGTTGGTTTTTTGCGCCGACTGTCTCAAGTGGTTTGACGCCTATGTGGAGGCGGGGTGCACCCCCAGACAGCCTCTGGCGGGAGATTTGATGCTAGCGGTGGACGACGCCGTCATCGCCGCCCAGAACGCCGTGGTGGCCGCCCAGAGCCTGGGGCTGGGCTCCTGCTACATTGGAGACATCATGGAAAACTATGAGGAGCATAAAAAACTCTTAAATCTTCCTGACTACGCCTTCCCTGTTGCCATGCTCTGCATGGGGTACTACCCGGAGAATTATCAGAAGAGGTTAAATCCAAGATTTAAGAGAGAATATGTTGTATTTAAGGACAATTATAAAAGGTTGAATAATGATGAAATAAAGGACATGTTCAAATCCCTTGACGAAAGCTACAAAGAAAAGAACAATTATAACGCCAAAAACTATGCCCAGACCCATTACGCCAGAAAGACGGGCGCACCCTTTGCAAGAGAGATGGCCAGGTCAGTTCGAGAGGCCCTGAAAGTATGGAATGGGAAAAAGGGTTAAAACAGGAGGAACTTCGGTGCTCACGAATACTAACCTCAAATGTCCTGAATGCGGCAGTGAAAAAATTGGTAAGGGAAAACTGAGCGGCTATGCGAACCTACAACCTGTAGGAAAGTTTTTATCAATGGGGTCGGGGATTATCGCTTATGTCTGTGTGGACTGTGGTTATATTATTAAAATGCAGGCCGAAAAGCCGCATGTATTCAAAAAAAAGTGATGTGCTTTTGATGGAATAATCATTTATAAGGCGGATAAAAGACCGCCTTTTGTTTTTTTCCTTTTGGTAAATTATTCAGCATCCCCCTGACGCAAACTAAGTATAAAAGGAACTAAAGGGGGTTTTTATGATGCGACCGATTTGGCAGGGAGCGGTCAGTTTTGGCCTTGTCAATATTCCGGTTAAAGTTTTTCCAGCGGTTCAGGACAAGGATATAAAATTACGGTTTTTACATCAGAAGTGTCATACCCCACTGAGCTATGAGCGAAGGTGCCCTACATGTGAGCGAGCTGTTCCTATGGAAGAGGTGGAAAGGGCTTATGAGTATGAAAAAGGAAGGTTTGTTACGATCGAGGAAGAGCTGCTGGCATCGCCAGGGAAAGCTCTGCATACAGTAGAAATCCTCGATTTTGTTCATCTTAATGATATTGACCCCATCTACTTTGCCAAACCTTACTATCTAACCCCTGGGATAGGGGGAGAGAAGGCTTATGCCCTCCTGCATCATGCCATGCAGGAAAGTGGGCAGGTAGCCATCGCTAGAACCAGGCTGCGTAATAAGGAATCCCTGGTTGCTCTGCGGATTTTCAAGCAGTCTTTATTGATGTCCTTGATGTACTATGATGATGAAATCCGCAGGGTCGATGCTCTCCTTGATCCCCAAAAGGAGATGGAGCTTAACGCAAAGGAGATCAAAATGGCAGTTGAGTTAATTGGGAAGCTGGCCAGTAGTTTTGAACCGGAAAAGTACCAGGATGAATATCGCAAAATACTGGAAAAAGCCATTGCTGCTAAAATTGCAGGGAAAGAGATTGCTGTGGCCCCGGCTGCTCCCTCGGAGAAAGTGGTGGATCTTGTCGAAGCCCTAAAAGCAAGTTTGGAAATGACCAAAGAAAAAAAGGGAGAAAAAGAAAAGGGGAGAACAAAGAAAAAGAAGACAGCTGCAGGCAAACTTTGACATTTATAGGGAATGATGATTCATCAACCATTGACATATGTCAAAATTACTAATACAGTTATATAACTGGTATAAGATGGACATTATGCTTGAAAACTAGTCATAGTTCTTCAAGAATATAGTGAGGGAGAGGATCAGGTGTGGAGGACCGCTACTGCTGGGCAGCGCTCCAGATGACACTCAATCTTGGTTCCCGGAGTCTGTTCCACCTGTACCGCTTTTTCCCTACAGGGAAGTCGGTTTTGGATGCTAGTATAGAGGAATTAAAAAGGGTGCCTTTTATTACCCCAAAGGTTCGTGAACGGGTTATCCAGCACCGGGGTGCGGTTAATCCACAAAAAGCTGAGGATGAAATAAAAGCTAGGGGAATACAAGTTACCCTGCTAGGAGAACCGGAGTATCCATACTACCTGGCTCAAATTGCAGATCCACCAGTGATCCTTTATACTAATGGGAGATTGCCAGAAAAGGAAATGCCTTTAATAGCGGTTGTGGGCTCTAGACGGGCGACTCCTTATGGAAAAGCTATTGCACATAGACTCTCCAAGGATTTGGTTAATTTAGGGTGGGGGGTTGTCAGCGGTCTGGCTCGCGGGATCGATACTGCTGCTCATGAGGGAGCTCTGGCAGGGGGCGGTTATACTCTGGCAGTCTTTGGGTGTGGTCTTAATGTCTGTTACCCCCGGGAGAATAAGAAACTGCGGGAACGCATCGAGGAAGAGGGGTGTGTTCTTAGTGAGTTTCCACCGGATACCGCGCCCCAGGCAAGAAATTTCCCGATTCGCAACAGGATCATCTGTGGATGCTCAATGGGTACATTGGTTGTGGAAGCCGGGGAGCGGATCGGAAGAGCACACGTCTGAACTCCAGTCACCTTGTAATCTCGTATGCCGTCT
>CALGIY010000016.1 GCA_937914965.1 uncultured Thermoanaerobacteraceae bacterium
GGCTATTAGGATTTAGCCTGGCTTATAGTTGTTGGTGGATTGAATAAAGATGTTGTTATACCAAATACTAGAAGAGGACAACTAGTGAAGAGGAGAATGAAATGCTGCTCGAAGACTTAAAAAATGAGATTTCTCAGGGTTTGCAAGATGCCGCGGAAAGGGCCAAAGGGGATGGCAAACTGTTCTTTGAAGAACTTCCTCCCTTTACTCTGGAGAAGCCGCGGGAGAAGACACATGGGGATCTAGCTACAAACATCGCGTTAGTTCTTGCCCGGCCAGCAAAGGCTGCTCCGAGGAAGATCTCGGAAATTATTCTCGAATATTTCCCTGCCGAAAAAAAACGGGTGACACGTTGTGAGGTGGCAGGTCCAGGGTTTATTAACCTGTTCCTGGATCCATCCTGGGTCTACGATGTTCTACCAGAAGTTGAGGAACAGGGTGACCGGTACGGCTGCTCTTCCTTTGGACAAGGGGAGAAGGTACAGGTGGAGTTTGTGAGTGCCAACCCGACCGGGCTGCTGCATATGGGGAATGCCCGGGGGGCTGCTTTGGGAGATACCTTGGCCAATGTTATGGATGCCGCGGGTTATGAAGTAACTAGGGAATTTTACATCAATGATGCCGGGCGTCAGATCGAAAACTTTGGTTATTCCCTGGAGGCCAGGTACCTGCAGCTGCTTGGCGAGGATGTAGACCTCCCGGAGAATGGTTATCCAGGGGAAGACCTCATCGACAGTATGCGCGGGCTGATTTCACAGGTGGGGGATAAATACCTGCATGTGGACTCTAAGCTGCGCCGGGAGATTCTGGTCAAATCTGCGCTGCAAGAGAAATTGGAGCAGATGGAAGAAGACTTGGCGAATTTCCGGGTGCATTATGATGTCTGGTTCTCAGAGCAGACACTCCATGATACAGGGGCTATCGAAGGTGTTTTAAAAGAATTACAGAAAAGAAACGATCTCTACGAAAAGGAAGGTGCTCTCTGGTTTTGTTCCACCCGGTATGGGGATGAAAAGGATGAAGTGCTGGTGCGGAGCAATGGTATCCCCACTTATTTTGCAGCTGACATCGCTTACCATAAAAATAAATTCCTGCGGGGGTTTGACCGGGTGATTAACATCTGGGGGGCAGACCACCACGGCCATATTCTGCGTCTCAAAGGAGCGCTGGAAGCCCTGGACTATGACCCGGACCGCCTTCAGGTGATCATTATGCAGTTGGTCCGTCTCTTCCGGGGAGGGGAGCCGGTCAGGATGTCCAAGCGTTCCGGGGAATATGTAACCCTTAGGGAGCTCTTGGAGGATGTGGGTACTGATGCGGCACGATACTTTTTTGTAGACCGGAGTGCCGACAGCCACCTAGATTTTGACCTGGATCTGGCCCGGCAGCAGTCCAGTGAAAATCCGGTTTACTATGTCCAGTACGCCCATGCCAGGATCTGCAGCATCCTGCGCCAGGCGGGGGAGATACCCCAGTCCCGGGAGATTGACTGCAGTGTGCTTTGTGATCCCTCAGAGCGTGCTCTTCTAGAGGGGATCGCTGAACTACCGGGGGAGATCTGTTATGCGGCAGCTAATCAGGAGCCGCACCGCCTGACCCACTATGTTTACGACCTGGCTAATCTTTTCCATGGCTTCTATACCACCTGCCATGTGCTTAATGCAGAGCCAGGATTACGTGAGGCGCGGTTGGTGTTGGTTAATGCCTGCGGCATTGCCCTGCGCAATACGTTGAAAATTATCGGAGTTTCTGCTCCTGAAAGGATGTGAGCCGAGGTGATCATTCGCTGGCTTGGCCATTCCTGTTTTTACTGCGAGGGGGAAGGGGCGAGTCTGCTTACCGATCCCTTTGATCAAGAGGTGGGCTATGCTCTGCCTGGTGTAGAGGTGGATGTGGTAACGGTCAGCCATGAGCACTATGACCATAATGCTGTTGGACTACTACCGGGGCACCCCGAAGTAATCAGAGGACCGGGCAGTCACCGGTTCAAATCATTAAAGATCAAGGGTATTCCGGTTTTCCATGATGAGGTTAGAGGGGCAAAACGGGGGGAGAACACCATCTTCACCTGGGAGATGGAGGGGATCCATCTCTGTCACCTGGGGGATCTAGGGCATCTACTTGATGAAACAGCGCTGAAAGCCATTGGGAAGGTGGATATCCTGATGGTGCCTGTTGGAGGGGTATACACCATTGATGCCAGTGGTGCACGGGATGTAGTGGCCCAACTCCAGCCCCGTTTGGTGATCCCCATGCACTACAGCACCCCTCATTTATCTTTTGATCTGGACCCGCTTAAAGACTTCACCAGCAGTTTTGAGAAGGTGGGCCAGAAAAAATTATGGCAGGGAAAAGTTGACAGCCTCCCCGGGGAACAGGAAGTGGTAGTACTTGATTACCCCCCATTTTCTAACGACTAACTACAAACCACAAACGACTAATACCTTGACAACACACTCAGACCAAGTTTAGAATTGTCGTTGTATGTGACGAAATGTGTAAGGAGCAGGTAAAATATGAGACAAGAATCATGGATGAGAAGAGGGGAGAACATTTGACAAAATACATCTTTGTCACAGGTGGAGTTGTGTCCTCCCTGGGTAAGGGGATTACTGCGGCCTCTCTCGGCCGCTTGCTGAAAAGCCTCCTGGAGCCGGGGAAGAAGAAATTCAGAGGACGTATGCTGGAGATGCTGAAGCATCAGAAATATAGTCCGCTGAGCATCGTGCTTGCCCGCTCGATCGCCAAAAGCGCGGAACAGGAGCAGCAGCTTAGGGATATGCTGGTCCATCTCCTGCGCGGCCTGCCAGAAGAAGAGATACGGGCTGATGGTGGTGCCGAACACCGCCACCACCATCAGCAGCATGTCGTGGTCGAGCGCGAGCCCTGGGCGAACGATCTCGCCGGCCACTTTC
>CALGIY010000017.1 GCA_937914965.1 uncultured Thermoanaerobacteraceae bacterium
TGGCTAGTGAGGGTAGACATTAAACACATCGCCTCCTGCAGAACAAATTTAGTATGATCCTTAGTGCTTATATTGGTGTATGTAAGCAAGGAAATGTGTTTAACAAAAAACTCTTTTAATTATGTTGCGCGTTCGGCACTTAACCTGCTGTGTCTGCAAGCCGAGTAACAACACCTTTGTCCATTATCTTCAATGGATTGGAGATACAAAAGTGGAGTTTCTCTGTTGAACAGGGATTTGCTGAAGGGATTGAAACAAGCTTTGGCTTGTCCGCAACACAATGATTATTATATATAAGACCTTTTGTAAAGTCAAGCAACAGATTGTGGTTGTCGCATTTAATAAAATTATGGTAAAGACTTAACAATAATGTCTAATTCTATTAAATAACAATTTAGGAATCGGAAAACTTTTGGCGGCGCCACCTCTCGAAAACCTGTTTTGTGACGCCGGTTAGGTGATGATCCAACAGCACACGCTCGCATCTTCCAC
This sequence comes from uncultured Thermoanaerobacteraceae bacterium, assembly GCA_937914965.1. GTDB lineage: Bacteria > Bacillota > DSM-12270 > Thermacetogeniales > Thermacetogeniaceae > CALGIY01. Next base: position 493 of record CALGIY010000017.1, read on the forward strand.
TAAGGTTCCTCTTTTCGACTCTTTTCAGCTTTTCAATTTCCTGCAAGAGCTCTTGGGGGGTCACCCGGTATGCCCCATGAGCAGAGGTAATTCGCTGCTCCATCCAGTCATAGGTAGTAACAAAAAGTGGAACTGTGTTTTTACCCCCGGAGTCCAAGTGATGCTGCACTGCATATCGTTCAATCCAGTTGTCGGCAGTTTCCCCTTCTTTGGTATAAACCACATCGACCCCCAGGCAATTTTCTCGGTGCTCCATTCCCCCTTGAACGAATTGGGCATCAAAAACCACAATCACCTGGATACCGCAGAGTGCTTGAAATTCCGTTAGAATGGCAATCAACTGGTCACGAGCATGAGCAAGGTCTTTTTCTTTAAGATCTGCCAGTTCAGGCCAGCTGTTGATCACATTATACCCGTCTACCAGCAGGATGCCATCCAAAACCTCATCCTCCCCGCCTCTTTTGACTAGATAGTCTTTGGCGCAGGATATCAAATACAAGGACCGAACCCGCAGACGCAGCGTTAAGTGACCCTATCTGCCCCTGCATTGGAATACGCACAAGGTAGTCGCAAGTCTTGGTCAAATGCCCCAAGCCTTTCCCTTCCCCACCAACCACCAGGGCAAGAGGCCCAGTTAAATCAGCCTCATAGTAAGGCATCTCTCCGGTCATGTCAGCACCTGCCACCCAGACACCCTCTTTTTTCAAGCCTTTCAAGGTTTGAGCCAGGTTCCCGACCCTGCTGACAGGCAGGTATTCCAAAGCCCCGGCAGATGCCTTGGCTACAGTCCCGGTCAGAGGCACCGCCCTGTGCTTGGGAATGATTAACCCGTGTACCCCAGCAGCTTCGGCGCTGCGGATCATTCCGCCCACATTCTGGGGGTCCTCCCACCCGGCAAGAACAACAATAAAGGGATCCTCACCCCGGGCCACCGCCCGCTGCAGGATATTCTCCACAGAGACATACTGCTTTGGGCTGAGGGCTGCGGCAACACCCTGGTGATTGGCCCCACCGGTCAACCGGTCGAGGACATCACGCGGCACAAACTGCACAGGAATGCGTTTTTCCTGTGCCCGGGAGACAATCTCAGTCACACTGCCGCGGCTGCCCCGGGCAATGATGATTTTGTTACAGGGGCGCCCCGCGCGCAGGGCTTCCATCACTGGATTACGTCCCCAAATCGTCTCATCCATTACCTGTTTACCTCCCGACTGCGCACCTCCTGCGCCCTACCGCAGGAAAATTTACCCTCCCAGCAGATTCCCTCAGTTTCACAAGATGGGCCTGCCAGAACAAAAAGAGAAGGAGCCACCTTGCACACTTCCTCCCGCATCTTTAGAGCCAGATTCCGGATCTCCCACTGGGCACGCCGGCAGCAACGCAACCGGAAAAAGTTATAAAGGGAGCGGGCATTCATAGTACAGACAAGTTTAGTTTCTACAGCATTGGGGAGAAGGTAGCGGGCATCTTCCCGAGGAACCACCCCTACCAGCCTCCGGTATGCGTCCTGCAGGTCCTCCATAACCTGGCGAAAAAGAGCTGAAGCCTCTGGATCAGCTTCAACAGAAGGCGGCGTGATGTAGGAAAAATTATTTTCACCTACATAACGCTGTGACTTCTGTGAGTATGAGGCGATCCGGTGCCTCACCAGCTGGTGAGAAAGTGAACGGCTCACTCCTTCAATAGCAAAAGTAAAACTGGCGTGTTCCGCCGGGGAAAAATGTCCCATGGAAATCAGTCTCTCGATCAGGGAACTAACTTCTTCCCTGCTCAGGTCCTGTTTTAAATCAGAAGCACCCCGGGACGAGTAACAAATCCGCGCTGCCGCAGCAACCGCAGCCTCTGGGTCCGGGGTATAAGCAATCAATTCAACTTTCATACTGTTACCCTCTTTTATTATAATTATCTGATTATCTTATCTAACTTATTCTACCCTAGAATCACACCAGCCGCCAGCGGGTACCACGGGGAGTATCCTCCAGGATAACCCCTTCCTGTTTCAGGGCATCCCGTAGTTTATCTGAAAGTTGGTAATTCTTCCTGACCCTCGCCTCCTGGCGCGCCATAATCAGGAGCTCCAGCATCTGCTGGGGATCAACTGGAAGTTGATCCGGCAGTAGGTCTTCTGCCTCGTCTTTCAAGGATGCGGCGACATCATGAAAAATCTTTTTGTATTCTTGCCCTAATTCTCGTTTTTCCCCAGGGAGCAGCCCCAGGATACCCATCAGCCTTTGATAGTACGAGCGCAGCTCCACCAATACATGGAGCGCCCCTGGTGTGGGAGTAAACTCATTGTCGTTGATAAAGCCGTTAATCTCCCTCCCCATGTTATAAAGGGCTGCTAAGGCCAAAGCAGTGTTGAAGTCATCATCCATTGCATTTTCGAATTCTGTCACATAAGAAACTACCCGGTCACGGAAAGCAGCTGTCTTCTGGGAAAGTCCTTCCTCAGCAATTCCCTGCGAATCAGCGGTAATATCAGCCAGCAGTTCCAGGGTATTGCTCAACCGAATATAGCTTTTCCGGGCAGACTTTAGGCTGCCTTGGTTGAAATCCAAGGGACTGCTGTAATGAGTCGACAGCAGGAAAAAGCGCAGGATCTCTGGGGGCCATTCCTGCAGCAGATCCCTTACAATAAAGAAGTTTCCCAGAGATTTAGACATCTTCTCCTGATCCACCATTACAAACCCGTTGTGGATCCAGTAGCGTGCAAAAGGAGCACATCCTGAATAGGCCTCGGCCTGGGCGATTTCATTTTCATGGTGGGGAAAGATCAGGTCACTCCCACCACCATGTATGTCAAAACCAAAACCCAGGTACTTGATGGACATCACTGAGCACTCCAGGTGCCAACCAGGTCGCCCTGGGCCCCATGGACTCTCCCAGGACGGCTCTCCTGGTTTTGCTGCTTTCCAGAGCACAAAATCCAGGGGGTCGCGCTTGCGCTCATCCACATTCACCCGCGCACCAGCCTGCATCTCCTCCAAGGTGCGCCCGGACAGCTTTCCGTAATCTTTGAAATCCCGAACAGAGAAATAAACATCCCCACCCGCCTCATAGGCTGTTCCTTGGTCATAGAGCACTTTGACCATCTGGATCATATCCGGGATGTGCTTGCTGGCCCGGGGGTGAACATCTGCCCTCATGACCCTTAAGGCATCTGCATCGCGGAAGTATTCTCCGATATACTTTTCTGCTAGCTCAAGGGGATCTGTGTTCTCCTCCCGAGCACGATTGATGATCTTATCATCGATATCGGTGAAGTTCTGGACATAAGTAACCTGATATCCCTTGTACTGAAGATATCTCCTGATCGTATCAAAAACCACCAGTGCCCGGGCGTTTCCCAGGTGAATGAAATTGTAGGTAGTAGGGCCGCAGACATACATCTTTACCTGCTGCGGCACACTCGGAACCAGTTCCTCTTTTTGTTTAGACAACGTATTATAGACTTTTATGGCCATAAGGCTTTCCCTCCAATTCCGCAAGTTGTTTTTCCAACTGCAAGATTCTATCCTGCAGGGTCACCATCATCTCACCAACGGGATCCGGCAGGAGATTGTGCCTCAGATCAATCTTATCCATATCTAGTTCCTTCACCCGGCGGCCATCTCGCTTGACTACCTTCCCCGGGACCCCTACAACTGTGCAGTTATCGGGTACATCCATAAGCACCACCGAACCAGCTCCGATCTTAACATTATCCCCTATCTCAAGTGACCCCAGCACCTTGGCTCCGGTGCTGACCACTACATTACTGCCTACAGTAGGGTGACGCTTTCCCTTTTCTTTGCCGGTACCTCCCAGGGTCACCCCCTGATAGATGGTCACATTATCACCGATCTCTGCGGTCTCCCCGATGACCACCCCCATGCCATGGTCGATAAATAACCCTTCACCGATCTGGGCTCCCGGGTGGATCTCAATCCCTGTAAAAAACCTGTTCAACTGAGAGATCATCCTGGGGATTAAAACCATTCCTCGCTGGTAGAACCAGTGAGCGCATCTATGCCAGAGGATAGCATGGAAACCGGGGTAACAGCAGATAACCTCCACCATACTTTTTGCTGCGGGATCCCGCTCAAAAACAACCTGAAGATCGCGCTTGATTCTCCGGAACAAACCCATCCTCATCCCCTCCTCTTAATCGATTGAAATAAAAAAATCCTTTCGACTTCAGAGACGAAAGGATTTCTCCCGTGGTTCCACTCTGCTTCAGGTTATCAAATACCCCTCAGCTTGGCTCTAACGGTCACCACCGTTGGCGCCTACTTTCTTTCGGCACCACAACTCCCGAGTGCACTTTCAGTACCGCTCTACCAGAACCGCTCTCAGCCGGTGACGGTCCCTCTCTTTTGGTTTTGCCTGTACCTACTCTTCTCGATCATTGTCTTTGCTTATATGTTGTTACATTATATAAAACAGCTCAGTAGGTGTCAAGGAAATTATGCAGTTGCAGCTGCCCAAAAACCCCTCGTACATCAATTCCCTTCCCTACTGCTTTAAAAATATGGATATATGTAGATGATAATTGTAATAACAAATGCAGCCGAAACAAAATTTCTCCACAGTTTATATTCCTTATCCAGAGCAGCAGCCTCCTCAGAAGTAGGTTGTTCATAAATTATTTCTGGAGAACCTTCCGCATCAAGGGCAGTCAAGCCTCCGGGAATGAGTACAGGAGCACGATATAGCCTCACTGCTGGCTACAGACATCAAAGAGATGACAAAGTTCCAACCCGCTAACAGACCTGCCTAAACCTCTTTTGGCAAAATTATAGATCCCACCGCCAGGGCCAAGGGTCTTTTAACCGACATCGATACAGAAGATTCTGTTTATGTCATCCCTTTTTTCGACCGGTTCGACACTAGGAATGTTCCACTGGTTTAGGTAATTGAACATAATAAGTTATATGCTCTTCTGATTTGGGATGCCAATATATTAAATCTCTAATAAGTCCATAGCTATATGTGTTCTCAACAACTACTGTTTGTGGGCCTGATGGAAGCAGATAAATATTGAGGCTAGGAGAAGATACCATCCAAGTAAACGCGTGATCATTTAGCATAGGGCCCCAAATCTCGTCACAATCTTTTACTACAGCTCGGGATTTCCGTGTTCTAATATCATAAAGTATGATCTCTTTTTCTTGTGACCACACCACATAGGGATAATATACCTTAGCAGAGCCACTCCTGACACCATCTCCTATTTTCCGTTTCTCGCCCGTTCGCAAATCAAATAGCATAACATTACCGAATGTGTTTGCCTCTTCAGGTTGTATGACATACCATGTATATACTATATAAGGATAATCAATGCTTGGACAATCATACTTCCCCAAATATACATTTGGATTGTAATCGAGCCTTTCGCGCTGCCCTGTATTTAGATCACATTTTTCAATATATGTGACAATTTGGTTGTTGACTTTGCCAAAAGCCGACCAAACCAGAATCCCTTTCGATAACGGTGAATTATAGAGTAGCGGACCCAAAAGGGTTATTGTACATGTTTTAACTTGCTCAAATGTAACTTCATTTGAGGCAACTGTAATAACAGCCCCATTGTTAAGATTCTTGGCCCAAATCGTCCAATCATCTCGGGCTAAATTTGGGCTGGACTCCACCCAGACAAGCCATTTATCTCCATATACTGCATCGTATATTTCCAAGTTAGGATCGGAGGCTGCAGCAATCAACTGAACCTTCCCTGTCTCGGGATTTATCCTGTGCAAACCCGGCTGTACTGAAGGTTCGTCATTACCTGTTAAAATAAATAATTCACCATCCGGGCTTTCACCGAGTATCCTTGCTGCCAGTGGTATCGATTTGGCATTTGCAGCGAAATATTCGGGGGTATATATATCTTTGTAAAACTGATTCGTTTCATCATTCTGAGATACAGGCTTGCTTTCCTCTGGAGAAACTGAATTTTGATTTGCCTTCCCAGCAAGAAATAATTGAAACACTAAAATGATTATAAACAGCGAAACGAGACCGACTTTTATTCCTGTTTTGCTCATTACGGGTACCCCCTTAAAGCTACAAACTAATTAACTCTCTTTTCTCAACTATTCTAGTACACTAGTGCACAATTCCTCGATCTCGCAAAAGTGCAGGCCATTTATAAAGTGGTTCTTGATGTTGGCCAAATGCCCCAGGGATACCATTATACGGATCAAAATAACGTACGTATTTAGCACCGTAATAATACCCTTGGTATCCGTTTCCTGTTACATAGTGCCAATACTCTGTACCACTAGGATAGCCAACTAGATGACCATAAATAACTGTACACAGAAATCCCAAACTTGCAGGTTTTGTTGTTGCCACCTGAAAACAATTAAATTTTTTGTCTTATAGAGCAACCCCACCTTTCAAAGCGCGCTGTTTGAAACATCTGCCTTTCCTCCCTTTTTTGACTTCTATTTTTTTCTACTGTAATACCTTTTGTGAAATCTTCTCTATAATTTCTTCTTATTCCTGCCAAAAATAACCAATTATTATAGCACATAATGTCGTTTTATAACACATTTTTGTGTTAAGATATTTATTTTACAATGACTCCCCAGCCCAATTGCAGTACAAAAATAAAAAATACTGCCCCCCACCGACAGT
>CALGIY010000018.1 GCA_937914965.1 uncultured Thermoanaerobacteraceae bacterium
TCCCGTAGGTTACTCATTAAAAACCGTATAAACGAGTAGGGGTTGAAGTTCCAGGCAAAGATATCCTCTTTGTGCAGTTTCATTGATAGTTCCCGCAGGGCGGAGGGTTTTACCCCTGCAGCATAAAGGGCGCCGATTATGCTCCCGGCGCTGGTACCTGTAACCACAGCAGGGGTAATCCCGTTTTCCTCAAGAACCTCAAGTACACCGATATGAGCTACCCCCAGGAGCCCCCCACCCCCCAGGGCAACTCCTAGTTTTTTTCGATGCTGCCTCACACCAATTCCACATCCAGCTGATCCAGCACAGCCTGAATAGGGTTGCAAACTGTAAATTCATTAGAACCAGCAAAAAGCAGCCCTACGGCGTGGTTTTCCTCATCCAGCACCAAGGAACCGCTGTCTCCAGCCAGCGACTTCATCTCAGTCATGATCTGGTCTTGAAACCGCACCACATCGGAACCGGAGCTCATGGACACATTTAAGGTAACACTGATGGCAGTTATCTTCCCTTGAGTAATCCCTGAGGTGCGCCCGCTTTTTTTAACCATCATACCTGGCTCAGCAACAGCAACCCCATTTACCTTGCCGATATCAATGATCTCTGGTGTAAGATCCTGGGGGGCTACAGAACTGGCCACAGCACAGTCAACTAAATTTGCAGCTCCAAACGTCTCTAAGCGCATCTGGTAATGGGGACGAAAAGCGTGAATCACAGCATTAGCCGCCCTAACCCCCATAGCAGCCATTCTGCACTCTACATCCTTCCGGAACCTGCGAATAGGAACAAACCGCTCCAAGTGACCGATGACATCCTTATCAGAACCCCCGTCATAAACCCCGGGCTGGTAAACAGGATCACCTTGCTGTGATCTTCCATCAACACCATCAGAGGCATTGGCCAGGACATGATTATTGGATAAAATCATTAGATTCCCCGTTTCCCGGTCCCGTACCACCGCACCGAAGGTACCGGCTGTTACCTTGAAGTGCCCGATGCTGGAACCAGGAGCCGCTGGCCGCAGCCTTTCGGTCCGCCCCAGGAAGCGCACCTCCCCCACCTCAATCACATCTGTACAGTGGCGCCCGATGCGCTTAGGGACGCAATCATCAACCCCCAAGGCCCCTATGGGCATTTTTCTCTCCACAAAAAAAACAATGGCCGGCTCGTCCGTATCCTGCCGGCCACGCTTTTTATAACCAACTCCCACCCCGATGACATTGGGCAGCCCAGCATAACGCTTTTTGGCTACCCCCAGGGAACGCAGTAACTTCCGCATGGTCCTTCTCCCTCCCTTACTATTGGTCGATCTAGTATATTCAGGGAAGAGGTGATTTGGTGTCTGTTTATACCGCTTTGCATAAACTACAAAGGAAAGCATGGTATTTTTCAGCCAGATCATCAGAAGAGGAGTGCAGGTAAATGGAAAAGGAAGAAGACCAGAAAACAGTTCCAATAGAGGAACACCTGGTTCACGAAACAGAAAACACGAAATATTATGTTATACCTGCTGCTGAAAACTCCGACCCCCCTGTTCAGGGATCAGCTAAATTCAGCCAGCAGCGAGCATGGAATCTTGCCGAGGACTTGAAAGAGCAGGAAAGAGACACCATCTTAAAGGAAATAAGTTCCTGCCTCAAAACCATTGAAAAGAGGCTGGAACGCATGGAGAAGCTATTCAGATTAAAACTCTTTGACGCCCACACCGACTAGGCAACGGTAACACACCAGAACCGTCCCCCTGTCCACCCCGACGACCAAATCTAAGGGGCAAACCATTCCGGTTTGCCCCTTCTT
>CALGIY010000019.1 GCA_937914965.1 uncultured Thermoanaerobacteraceae bacterium
TATTATTATATCGGCGGTCTGCTGAAACATGTAAAAGCCTTTACCGCCATCACCAATCCCGTGGTCAATTCCTACAAGCGTTTGATCACCGGCTACGAAGCGCCGGTTTATATCGCCTGGTCCGGGAAAAATCGCAGCCCTCTTGTGCGCGTTCCCGCGAAGCGCGGTAACTCCACCCGGCTGGAGCTGCGTTCCCCCGATCCCGCTGCCAATCCATATCTGGCGGAAGCGGTGATGCTGGCCGCTGGTCTTAACGGTTGCCATTGTGTTTTATGGGATTACGACTTTTCTTTCTCAGATTGAAACTGTTGTTTTTATGAAATACCTGGTGGACATCGTTCCGGCAGAGATGATTCCCAAGCTGTTCCTGCAGGGAGGCATTGTGGCGGTTTTGGCTGCTCCGTTAGCTGTGCTGGTGCATGGGAAGATGAAGCAAAAAAATGTTTACATCCAGACGACAAACAGAAGGCTTAGGATGCCTGTAATTCAATGGATCTGGAAGTTGGCCTTGCTCGCAGTTATTTACATCCTTATTTATATAGGCTTCGGCATGTTTGTTTTTAAACCATTAGCCGGTGATGCATTTCAGCAGTTTTATGCGGGGCTTGTGATGCCCCAGTGGATCCTTCCCTTCCAGGCTTTGAGGGCACTAATCTGGGTGGCTTTGGCGCTCCCTGTGATTCGTATGATGAAGGGTGCCTGGTGGGAGGCAGGGCTTGCTGTGTCTCTGCTTTTTTCGGTGTTAATGGGGGCGCTGCTTTTGCTGCCGAACGAATTTATGCCTGATGCGATACGCATGGCTCATTTTGTCGAAGTCGCAGCTTCAAATTTTGTGTTTGGTTGGATTGTGGTGTGGGTTTTGAATTTGTACAGCAGTGCTGCAGAGTCATTGAGGCTGCCTGGATACCGGAACTATTGGTAAAGTGGAATGATGCTGGAATACTTGTCCAGCGACGGCTCTCATGGTAGAGTATCTCTATGATGTTAAAGGAGATGTACCAATGAACAGCTTTTTTCTGGTTCTCTTTTCTGTTTTTATGGGAGCCACTGGGCAGATGATGCTTAAGTTAGGTGCTAATAGGTTGGGGAATGTATTTATTTCCCGGCAGGATATTTGGCCTGATTTATTGAGACTTGTGACCACGCCGCAGGTTTTACTTGCCCTTGCCTTTTATATGGCGGGCTTTTTTACTTGGATGAAGGCTCTGACCAGGGAAAACCTGAGTTATGTTTATCCCATGGTCAGCTTGAGTTATGTGTTGGTTTTGTTCTACTCTTATTTTCTTTTTAAAGAGCCTATAACAGTGAATAAATTCATCGGCATGAGCCTGATTATTGGTGGTGTTGTTTTCATCAATAGGTAGTGGAGAGGATTGGCAGCAGGCCAGGGATATGAAAAAAACCACGAAGTTTCCCTTAAAATGGGGGTGCTTCGTGGTTACTTACTTTTTGAACCGGCATATTTTAGTGAGATTGTTGCTCTTCCTCATACATTGACTTCCTGTAGTTATCTAAATTATCAGCGACCTGTTTAAAAATCTCGATGAACTCTTCGACCTTTTCTTCGGGGATACCGGCAGCTGCGACATCTACCAGGTCAGCGTATTGTTTTTGGATGAAGTCTTCTTCTCTCTGTGCTTTGGCAGTCAGGTGGACTAGATAGGCTCTTTTATCCTTTGTGCTGTGCTCACGGGTAACATAGCCTTTTTTCTCTAGAGACATGACAGTACGAGAAATAGCTGGTTTGCTGACCGCTACCCCAGCTACGATCTCTTCTTGTTTTACTCCATCACCATTTGTAAAAAGGAACATCAGGACATTGGCTTCTGCACTTCCCAGCTGTTTTTCATGCAGAGTGCTGATTACACACAATTGTCCCGCCTGGATGATCCTCCCGGCCAGATTGACCAGAAGCTGAAATCTTGTCATCCGACTGTCCCTCCTTCTTAGGGTAATTTAAACCCTTTTTTAGCATACCCTGTTTTTTGACATGTTTCAAGATTAATCTCTGCCGCCTGGGCGGACTGACATCCTGCCCGTACCAGTTTAAAAGATTTTCTGGAAGAAGTTGACGATCGATTCCCATACGGTTGTTTTTGATTCTTCTGGCACAGGTTTTGCCTGCGGTTTGGCCATTTCAATTCCTTCTGTGCGCAGGAGAAACTGCACCTGGCTGTCACGGTTGTTGGTGTTATCCATGAATGATCTATATTCCTCTGCTAGTTTTTGAATTTCATCTGTGGCAGCCTGCCCGTACATCAGTTCATTGTACTGGCTTCCTGATTCTTTTCTCATTTTGCCCATGCCATCTGCCACAGCTGAGATGCCTCCGGCAATTTGTTCCTGGCCTTTGGCCAGTTCCTGCATACCGCTGCTGAGTGCTGGTGTCCGCTGTGCCAAGGGTTTGATACCCTTATCTTGGATGGTACCCAGGCCGCTGTTGAGTTGGCTGGCGGCACCAGAGAATTGCTTCAGGGCATCTTTTTCCTCGATAACGCCCTTATTAATACCTTGTGCCATTGCCAGCAGCTGGGGATCTGTATTTGGATTCATCATCAAAATCCCAACAAATTGTTCGGTTAACTGAGCCAGTTCCTCATGTCCACTACGAAGCTGCTCCAGCCCACCGGCCAGACCGGCCGAACCCTCATGGGCTCCCTTGACACCCTGCTCCAACTGCCCCAGACCTGACGAAACCTGGCTGCAGCCAGAAGCAAGTTGGTCTGCACTATTGGCGATCTTTTGGGATGCAGAGCCCAGATCCTGAAGTGATCTCTCCATCTGGCTGAAACCTGTTATAAGCTGATTCAGGCCGCCTGCCATTTCCAGTTCAGGCAAGGGAAGAACTGAAGGGATGGCAGTGATCTCAAAGGGATTCAGTTCGATATTTGTGCCCCTCATTTCAAGGGAAATCTCTTCTTTGGGAAGGGGGAAAACTAGCCAGGCAACCTGGATCTTGTCTCCAACCACTACCTGGTTGGCGCCTGGAGACTTAATATCTTTCCATTTTCCTGCAGGCAGCGATGTAGAGACCTGGAATGCAAAGGGGGTGTATATGGTTTCATCTGTTGCTATGAGTTTGCCTTGCTGGTCTTTATATGACAGTTTCGTTTTCTGCTTGGTGAGGTTCTCCAGGTGGATTTGTATCTTCAAATCTCCGTTTTTCCCGGCCAACTGCCCTGGTTCAATGGGTTTTCCGTCCAGGGTGTAGTCGATGTTTACATTGAAGGGGAGTTCTTTATCTGTGCGACCCTGGTAAAACAACCCCTTATCTTTGAGAGCATTGGATGGCCAGGTAAGGCGGTTACCATCCACCTTTGGCTTGATGCTGGAAGTGCTGTTGTTGACTTCACGGTAACTGCCGTAGTCAGTCCAGCTGTCACCTTCAGGTGTCCCGTGTGCCCAGTTAACTACTTGCACTTCTTTGACCGCGCCATTATTGCCAAGCAGGGCGTAGACTGTTTCATTCTTCTCGACAGCAGCAGCCTGGGCTGGGTAGGGACAGACCAAGGCAAAGGCAAGAGCCAGGGCAAGGAAGCGTTTTTTCATTAGTTTGACCTCCTTTGATTGGTTTCAGTTTGACAAGCAGTTTGTGTCTGCGGCCACCTCAGGGTGGTGCGGGCAATAACTTTATTGCTCAGCAGGAGCAGGGAGGGCAGGATGAAGAGGATGGTGAGCATGCTGATAAAAGCCCCGATCCCCAGCATTCCGCACATCTGTCCGGCCATTTTAATTTTCGAAAAAGCGGCTACAGCTATGGTGCTGATGGTGAGTGTCAGCGAACTGGTAAGGATGGAACGCCCGCTGCGCTCTACAGCATGGCGCATGGCATCTTGAGGTGAATATTCCTGGAGTGATTCCTTGTACTTGCTGGTGAGCAAGATGGCATAGTCAACTGTTGCTCCAAGCTGTACAGATCCCAGCACCAGGTATGTTACGAAATACAGTTCCGTGCCGCCGAGGAAAGCCCAT
>CALGIY010000020.1 GCA_937914965.1 uncultured Thermoanaerobacteraceae bacterium
ACCATCCTCTGGATGACCCGCCGCAGCGGCCGGGCACCAAAGGTGGGGTCGTACCCCTCCTTGACCATGAGCTCCTTGGCTTTCTGGGTAAACTCCAGCTGCAGCCCGAATTCTGCGATCCGCTTGCCGATAGTGTGGAGCATCAGTTCCACAATCTCCTTCATATGCTCCTCGTTCAGGGCGTGGAAGACGATGATCTCATCAACCCTGTTCAAGAACTCGGGGCGGAAGGTACGCCGCAGTTCATCGGTTACTCTGTCCTTCATAGCCTCATAGTCCAGCGCATCCTTTTGCTCCCCGGATTTGAACCCCATCCTGTGTTCCCGCTGGATCAGGTTCGCCCCCACATTGGAGGTCAGGATGATCACTGTATTCCGGAAATCAACAACTCTTCCTTTGGCATCGGTGAGCCGGCCGTCCTCCATCACCTGGAGCAGCACATGGAAGACATCTGGGTGCGCCTTTTCGATCTCATCAAAAAGCACAACCGAGTACGGGTGCTGCCTGACAGACTCAGTCAGCTGGCCAGCCTCCTCATAGCCCACATATCCCGGAGGTGCCCCCAGCAGCCTGGAAACGGTGTGCTTCTCCATATACTCGGACATGTCGAACCGCACCATAGCCTCTTCATCCCCAAAGAGAGTCTCCGCTAAGGACTTGGCCAGCTCGGTCTTCCCGACCCCGGTAGGCCCGAGGAAGATGAAGGATCCGATAGGCCGCTTGGGGTCCTTAAGCCCCGCCCGTGCTCTCCTGACCGCCCGGGATATTGCCCTGACTGCCTCATCCTGGCCGATCACCCGCTGATGCAAGATCTGCTCCATCTGCAGCAGGCGTTCCGATTCATCCTCCTGCAGCCTGTTTACCGGAACCCCGGTCCAGCTGGAAACAATAGCGGCAATATCTTCATCAGTCACAATCGACTGGTCAAGTTCCTTGCGCTGTACCCAACTGCCCTTGATGCGCTCCAGTTCCTCCTGCATCTGCTGTTCCTCATCCCGCAGAGAAGCAGCCTTTTCGAACTCCTGGCTGACCACCGCGGATTCCTTTTCCTTTTGGATGAGTTCAATCTTCTCCTCAAGTTCCTTAACATCTGGAGGAGCGGTATAGGCCTTGAGCCGCACCCTGGAGGCCGCCTCATCCATCAGGTCAATAGCCTTGTCAGGAAGGAAGCGGTCTGAAATATACCGACTGGAAAGCTTTGCCGCTGCCTTGAGAGCGCTGTCGGTAATCTTCACCCGGTGGTGCGCCTCATAGCGGTCTCGAAGGCCCCTTAGAATCTCAACTGTCTCTTCCAATGTGGGTTCACCCACCGTCACCGGCTGGAAGCGGCGCTCTAAAGCTGCATCCTTTTCGATATTCTTGCGATACTCATCTAGTGTGGTGGCCCCGATACACTGCAGCTCACCCCGGGCCAGAGCCGGTTTCAAGATATTGGCGGCATCGATGGCCCCTTCAGCAGCACCTGCCCCGACAAGTGTATGCACCTCATCGATAAAGAGGATAACATTCCCAGCGCCCCGAACCTCATCGATCACTTTCTTGAGCCTTTCCTCAAACTCACCCCGGTACTTGGTGCCCGCTACAACTGAAGAAATATCCAGGGCAACCACTCTTTTATCCACCAACATCTCAGGAATCTTGTTCTCAGCGATGCGCTGGGCAAGCCCTTCGGCAACAGCTGTCTTACCTACACCAGGCTCCCCGATCAGACAGGGATTATTCTTGGTACGCCTGCTCAAAATTTGGATGACCCTCTGGATCTCCTTGTCCCTCCCGATGACGGGATCAAGCTTTCCCTCTCGGGAGTACTGGGTCAAGTCACGCCCCAGCTCATCCAATGTCGGTGTCTGGCTGACTCGCCTAGTCATCCCGGTTTGTTGGTGGGCAGGGGACGCGGTGCTCATACCCCCGAGCATCATCAGCACCTGCCGCCGCACCTTATCCAGGGTCAGCCCCTGGCTGATCAGCACCCGGGCAGCAACTCCTTCTCCCTCCCGGATCAATCCCAGTAAAATATGTTCTGTTCCCACATAACTGACACCCTGCCGGCGTCCCTCTTCCTGCGCCAGTTCGAGAACCTTCTTGGCACGAGGTGTCAGTCCGATCTCTTCGCCCATCCGCAGCTCTCCAGGAGCAACAATTTTCTCCACTTCCCGGCGAACCTTGTCCAGGTCCACTCCCAGCGCCTGTAGAGATCTAGCAGCGATCCCCTCGCCCTCCCGAAGCAGTCCCAGGAGGAGGTGTTCGGTACCCACAGCGGGATGCCTTAGACGCCGGGCCTCTTCCCGTGACAGAAACAGCACCTTTTGCGCCCTTTCCGTAAACCTTCCGAACATGTACAGCCCTCCTTTCAAACTTTAAGACAGTGCCTTCCTAATAATTTCCGCTCTTTTAAAATCACGGTTGAAAGAATCAATCTCTTTTCCGAATAGCTTCTGTAAAAATGCTGGCCTTGTTTCCACCAGCAGTTCATTGAGTTTTCTCAAGTGCACATCTCTCAGCAGCCCCATATCCAGTCCCAATCGAACATTAGATAGGTGTGCCATCGCCTCTTCTGAGCTGATGATATAGGCATTGGTCAAAATACCATAGGACCGGAAAACCAGATCCTCTAGATGGGCAAGGCTTTCTTTGCGCATCTTCTCCCTAGCCAGTTCCTCCTGCTCAATAATCTGGCGGCTGACCGAGGTAAGGTTGCCGATGATCTCCTCCTCACTGGGCCCTAAGGTAATCTGGTTGGAAACCTGGAAGAGACTGCCTTTTGCTTCTGTCCCCTCTCCGTAAAGCCCCCGCACCACAAAACCCAGTTTGGAAAGAGCCATAAACAGCCTGCTGGCCTGATTGGTTAAGGCCATAGCGGGAAGGTGCATCATCACCGAGGCCCTCAGGCCTGTACCCACATTGGTTGGGCAGCAGGTCAGATAACCGTACTGCTCATCAAAAGCATAATTTAGACTGCCATCTAGAACATCATCGACCTTACTGGCAAGCTCCCAGGCCTCCTCTAGCTGTAAAGCCGGGTAGAGCACCTGAATACGCAGGTGGTCCTCTTCGTTGACCATAATGCTGACCGCCTCATCCTCGCTCAAAGCCATTCCAGACTCTGGGCCTTCGTCATCCGCAAGCTGCGGACTGATCAAATGCTTTTCTACAAGGAGCAGCCTGTCAAGAGGTGAAAGGTTTTGCAGGGAAACAAAGTCCATCTTGCCCGAACGCTTCTGCACCTCTTCACTTGTAACAGTACCCCTAACCAGCTCCAGCACCTCTCGGCCGATTTTTTCATCCTGCAGCGGGGGGAAGGGATAATCGGTAAGGTTCCTGGCCAGCCGCACCCGACTGCTGATGACGATGGAGGCATAGGGGCCCTTCCCCTCCATCCACTTTGTATAAGGGTTTTTCAGGGCATTCTCAACTGACATCTACCATCGCCTCCTGATCACTGGATTTGTTGTTCCATGGAACGGATCTTGTCTCTCAGTTCAGCAGCTTTCTCATAAGCCTCTTCCCGTACTGCCTGCCGCAGCCTGACTGTCAACTTCTCGATCTCCCGCTTGACACCCAGCTTTCCCCCGGCCCTCTTGGGAACCTTTCCGGTATGCTGAGTGGTTCCCTGTACCCTCCGGAGCAGGGGTTCCAACCCCTCACCGAAAGTACGGTAGCATTGGCTGCAGCCAAACCTCCCAATTTCACCGAACTGGCTCAAACTCAGCCCACAGTTGGGACACTTGGGAGAAGCCACAGGCTCCATATGAAATGACGGCTCATCCAGAATTCCTGCCAGAAACTTGTGTATGGAAAAACTGGGCTCAAAGTCGATTGGTAAGACAAGCTCCTGGTGATGCTGGGCGCACTCGGAACACAAGTGCAGCTCTGATTTCACATTATTGACAATCCTCGTCAGGTGTACTGTTGCAGGCCTCTTTTGACATTCCTGACAAAACATCAAAGCCACCCCTTTCAAAAATTTCTATCCTCAAGTCGTTTGCAGTAAACCCATCAAATCAGCGGTGAAAAAGTCCTTCCTGAGCCAGAGCCCTCAATATCTCCAGCAGCAATTTCCCACCCTCTTCCCCTGGGAAGTTATTCTCCAGCACCTCCAGAGCTGTACCCAGGATCAGAAACTCCCGTTTGGTAAGGAGACCACCTCGGGCCAGGGCATAAAGAGTACCCCGGGCATCATCCTCTTTTTTTTCCACCTTGGGCTCAACGAAAACAGTTTCAGGAGCTGTGAACAAACTGCAGATCCTGATAAATCCCCCACCGCCGCGGCGGCTCTGCACCAGATAGCCACGCCGCATATTGAAGCGAGTGTTGAGGACATAAGTGATCTGAGAGGGAACACAGTCAAAAAATGCAGCGATTTCCTTCCTGCTCAACTCAATCCAGCCATCCGGGCTTTCACGCAGCAAGGACTTGAGGTAGGATTCGATTTCACTGACCAAAGACTTGTACTCCATCCAACATGCACTCCTGTGATTTTTTATAAACAGGGTCCATTCGTGCGGCTGATAATGCTTGAGTCTTCCATATCTAGCGTTTGAGGTATGATTACAGTTCGGCTGTATCAGCTGGTCTGACAGTTATAGAAGTCATCCTTCGATCACTTGAGTGATTGAATGGACCCCGTTTGACTATGGTTGACCTTTTGACCTTCCTTGACTATTATTATAGCCAACACTGCCAGAAATGTCAAAAGCCGATTCTGCTTTATTTTCTCCCTGAAATCACGAAAATAAACAGTATTCCATAGAAAAATACGCAATTGAGGAAAATTATGAGAGATATCTTTTGGAAGGTATTAAAGTATAATTTCTCGGTTTTTGAGACAACCTGAGAAAAAAACTAGGGAGGTCATTATATGCCATTACTTGGAATCAGCCTGATCCCTGTCGGCACCAAATCAGCAAGTTTCAGTTCCTCTATAACCGGTGCGGTCCGCACCATCGAAAATAGTGGGCTTAAATACCAGGTCACCCCGACAGAAACAATCATTGAGGGAGAGCTCGATGAACTGCTGGAAGTGGCCAAAGAAATACACCAAAACGCCCTGGCCGGCGCTAACCGAGTGGTCACCAACATCACCATTGATGACCGGAAAGATAAACAGATCGACATGCAGGATCAAGTAAATATAGTCACCCAATCACTGCGGTGAATTTGACTCTTGCATATCACTCAGCACTGCGCGCGCCAAATTAACTATCTCTTGCTCATGAAGATCGGCCTGCCCTCGCGCCTGCTCACCTAAAGAAATAAAGACATCCCGCACATGGGCAGCCTCTTCATTCATGTCCTGAGACTCCAGGTAATCTGCGTAACGTTCGATCAGCTCCTGATTGCAGTAATCGCGCAAAGAGCTGAACTCAAGGTCGGCATCGGGGATTATCCGGGGGAATTCACTCAAGTGGATGCAGATGCACCTCAGATAGAGGAATTTGAGGATGTTGATCTGTCTGGTGTCTTTTAAATAAACAAGGAACGTCAATAAACTGTTGAGCGAACTTCTAAACTCATTATCCTGGCTTTCCAAAACAGCCTCATCCAAAGCCCTGGTGATCTCCGGGAAAAAGTAGTGATACTCCCCACCCGCAAAGAGTGTCTCCTCCAGCGGCGGCAGCTTCTCCCCAGCTTCCTGGGAAAATGCCGTGGACATGCTGTCTGTAAGTTTGGAAATTACGGCATAAGTCCCCTCAAAAACAGCATAAAGGGGGACATTGATAGGCAGCTCTCCCTGGGCAACTGCCCTTATCGCTGGGTTAATATCTTTTGAAATCCCATCTGACAGCATCTGCTCATAAACCGGGTATTTCCGGAAAAGCAAGTGCATCTCCTCATATACTTCATACTGGTCTTCGTCCCCATGACTCTCTAAGATCTGATCAGCTTCCTCACCCGCTGCTACCAGCTCGCTCCTGGTCTTGTGCAGGACCGAGTATAAAAAGATACTGCGGGTATCATCAATAACCAGCCAACCGAGAGCGATCAAAAGGGTTTTCAGCTCATCTTCGGTATAATCATCATAAAGAAGAGACCTGCCAATAGAATCCGCCGCCTCAACGATAAAAAACCGCCCCTCAGGACCGTTCAAGATTTTTACAACCTCATCATCAACCTCGTAAATTTCCGCATCATCGCCGGAATCGAACTGCCACAAAGGGATCCTGATGTGCCTTAACTGCGCTTTCTCCAAAAGCACCTGAAAAGCGAGGGATAACCCCTGCAGTGCCCCCTCATCTCGAATGTCCCGTACCCGCTCCTCTTCCTCCCAGGCCTTACTGAGCATCGCGCCCAAAAATTCCGGAGCAGGCATATGTCCACCCTCTGCCTGCAGCCCACACAAAAACCCCAGAGTCTCAATCACCTCAAGACCCTCCGCAGTAAAGTCCGCCCCCACCACCTGGCTGATACAGCGGACAGCATCCTCAACCCGTGTCTGGCAGCACTTCTTAAACTTCCGCCCACTCTCACAGGGGCAGTTGGAGTTTCGCTCGATTTGGAAGATTTTCATGGAGGACCTCCTCTAAAAAACAGTTCTTACATATAAACATACCAGTGGAAACGGGAAACCAGGTATGCTGGTACGTTTCCTCTTATTAATCTTCCCTGGCTGCTGAATGTCAGTCAAGCATTCCTTTTATTTTGGTTTCAGGCACTATCCGTACTGTTATATTATACCATTACAACCCCCTACTTCGATATTTATTCTTTTTTATCCTCCCTGGTCTAGGAAAAAGGTCTAATATGTTTCACTTTTAGAGGAATTTTTGATCTGATGATGAATATATGTTTTACAGGAAAAACCCGGTTAGACAAAGAGTTTGAATAGTTTTTTACTCTGTCTTTTTCTCGGGTTTATATATATAAAAATTTAAAACAAAGGGGGTGAAAATATAGTGAAAAAACTACTCAACATCTTTTTAGTTGTCTTTTTCGCTATATTCGGCATTTTATGCAGTAACACTTGTTCAACTGCATATGCTCAGGAAACTACTTATACACCTATTATGGGGGAAAGCCAGGCTACAAAAGAACAAGCGGTTGAACTTCTTACAAATAGCAACCCCCAAAAAGGAAACGATTATATCGTAGACTTTGTTAATACCACATGGGAAGAAGCAGGTAAAGAAGGAGTAAGACCAGATGTAGCCTTCTCGCTGATGATGCATGAAACTGGCTACCTTAAATTTGGTGGCATGGTTCAAGAATCCCAGAATAATTTCGGAGGTCTTGGTGCCTTTGAAGGTAATGCGTCGGCATCTTTCCCTGATGTAAGAACGGGAATAAGGGCAGTGGTTCAGCATTTAAAGGCCTATGCTTCTGAAGATCCTCTCCAATCAGAATGTGTTGACCCTAGATTCAAATACGTAACAAGAGGCATCGCAGAAAATCATATAGAATGGCTAGGTATTAAAGAAAACCCCTACGGACGAGGATGGGCAACAGCATTCGGTTACGGATACAGGATAGTAAATGTTATGAACCGCATGAATGGAGCGGATCCAGTACCCTATATTTACGATCTATCCATTACTTGCAATAACGAAACAGCTAGTACATATTACACTAATACAGCATATTCAATAACTGCTTTTGCTTATAATACAAATCAGCCATTATACAAATTTGAAGTTAAAGATCTCGCAAGTGGACAATGTATCTATACTCAAGATTACAGTAATATAGATACAGCAAACTGGACACCGAGCAGCACTGGAAACTATAAGATAGCTGTCTATTTAAGAAATTCAGATAGTGTGAATGAGTATGATGCGTATACGAGCTATGATGTGACAGTAGAAGCACCTGCGACAACGATACAATCGTTCAGTATTGGTAATGGTGACACACTTTACAGCGGCAAGAGTTATCCAATAGTAGCAAACGCAACCAGTGCAAACAAACCACTCTATAAGTTCTGGCTACGAGACGACAAGGACCCCAATAATTTTGTTTGGACTTTACTCAAGGATTATGATGACACCAACCAGGTATCCTGGAAACCATCTAATCCCGGACAGTATCTTGTCGTTGTACATGTTAAAGATTCTGAAAGCTCTAGAGAACCTTGTGATGCCTATTCCGCCCTTGCTGTTACTGTTAAAGAAACACCAACAATAATACAATCGTTCAGTATTGGTAATGGTGACACACTTTACAGCGGCAAGAGTTATC
>CALGIY010000021.1 GCA_937914965.1 uncultured Thermoanaerobacteraceae bacterium
ATAAAATGAAGAAAAAATTTTTTTTTCTTTCAAAAAAGAAAGGTACTGATCAAGTGCTTCTGTTTCATCAACAACACGCCCAACCTCTGCTCCCGTGGGGCAGGGAAAGGCGAAATCGTTCAAAACATATTTTTCGATCTCTTCTTCTACAGCATCCGGCAGCTTAAAGCCGTCAGAAGCAAAAAACTTGATACCATTATCTGCGACTGGATTGTGGGATGCGGAGATTACGATTCCGGCGCAGCATCCGTAATACCTGGTCAGGTAGGCCAAGCCGGGTGTCGGGATAACACCTGCCCTAAGGCAGTCGCCGCCGACAGATAATATACCAGCAGCCAAAGCCGCCTCCAGCATGTCTCCGGAAATCCTTGTATCTTTCCCGATAATTATTTTAGGGCGCTGCCCCTCTCTTCCAAGTACATAAGCCCCAGCCTTCCCTAATTTGTATGCCAGTTCAGGGGTTAATTCTTTGTTGGCAACACCCCTCACACCATCAGTACCAAAAAGCACAGCCATCTTTTGACCATCCTCTCCCACAAAATGACACGCATATTATATCATTATTCTACTGGTTTGATAATTGCTCTTCCTCAGTGCGAATTATTTCGACAGTTACTTTTACCTTATTCTGGGCCAAAGAAACCACACCCTCTGGAAGGGCCAATTCTACCTCTTTGGTGATATTCCCTTCTGCACCACTTAGATCCACTGGCCTAGTTTGAACCTCCTGGAGATTGGCCAGCATTCCTGCGCTCCCTGTGATCTTGATACTGTCTGGTTCCACCCTGCTGGTCTTAATAACAAACCCTTCCCCAGGTTCTCCCTGCAGAGAGGCAGTTACTGCAACGGTTTTAACAGGACCCTTGGTGACCACCGGCAGCTGTACCTGAACAGAATCTGGCTGGATTGTTATCTTATTCCCTAGATCCTTGGGCAGCTGCACTTGAACCTGCTGGGTGATGTCGTCCCTCGCCCCTTTTAGCTCTATTACAGCTTGCACATCCTGAACCTCAGCCAGGAGACGGCTGGGACCCTTTATTGTAATTTGATCGGGGTCAGTACTGGGATTTTGATAGGTAAACCCCGGAGCTGTTTCACCACGCACCAAAACCTTTACAGGTACTTTCTTCTCACCCCAGACATCCAAATCAATCTTAATGCGCTCAGGCTTGGCACCTGTCACTTGAACACCAAAGGGCACTTCTATCTGCACCGGAAGATACCTTTCTCCCCCCTCCTGTCCTGTAATCTCGACATATGCCTTAATATCCTCCCTTTTGACACTCTGCATAATACTCCTCATTCCTCTTACAGTCACCCGCACTTCTGGAAGGGAGGATACCACCAACTGCTCTGAAGCTAGGCCACGGGTCACTACCGGGCACATAAAGTTACGCTTAATAATGGGGTCACGCTGCCCGGCTACATAATACCAAAGCGTAAATGCCAGCAGTAGTGCCAGTAGTTTGTAACCAACATTATTACGAACAAACCAATTGTACACTTTACTATCTTTCATCTTTCTTTCACTACCTTATTAGGCCCCAGAATGTCCCCTAATTTCTTTTCCAGGTCTACTCTTCTCATGCCGCGCATGAGTTTTCCACCACTCGCCAGGGAAATTACCCCTGTTTCTTCGGAAACCACTACAGCCACTGCATCACTCTGCTCAGTGATGCCTAAGGCAGCCCGGTGCCTGGTACCGAGCTCTGTACTAAGAAAGGGGTTTTCGGTCAGAGGCAGGTAACAGGCAGCAGCCAGGATCCTATTACCCCCCATGATAGCTGCCCCATCATGAAGAGGTGTATTGGGTTCAAAGATATTAATCAGCACCTCTTCGGAAACCAGTGCATCCAGCTTCACTCCACTTTCCACATACTCCAGAAGCCCTGTTTCCCGTGTAATAACCATCAAGGCACCGACACGCCGCTTGGATAAGGTTTCAGCAGTGATAGAAATCTCATGAGCCACATGCCTGGCCTCCTCCTCTGCCAAAAGGGACCTACGGGTAAAGAGCCCCCCTCTACCCAACTGCTCCAGGGCGCGACGCAGTTCCGGCTGGAAAACAACTGGGAGAGCTACAGCAAGAGCTGTCCACGTTTTCCCCAGCAGCCAGTTGATGGTGGAAAGGTGGAACTGCGCACTGACAGCAGAAGCAATCAAGAGTACAGCTAACCCTTTCAAAAGCTGAACTGCACGCGTTCCCTTAATCAGCAGCAGCAGTTTATAAATAACAAAAGCAACGATCAATATGTCGATAAAGGTACGCAAATCAAGATAATTAAAATAAGTCAAAAATTTGGACATCGTCTCACCCACATAGAATCTTCTTATCAAAATATACACTATAAAGCATATTCCTGACAAATAAAATCCTTCAGTAAATGTGAACAAACCTGACAATGTAAGACAAAAGGGTTAAAATTATAATAAAAACCCATGCCATGATTACTCTGGCATGTAACAACACCAGCGATTTCTAAAGAATTATCAATTTTTAGGGAACACTAGTCGCCGAAACGGAGGGAGAAATAGTGACAACAGGTTTGGTGCAGGCTGTTGCGGCTTTAAAACACCGCAATTTTCGCATCTTTTGGACAGGACAGATAATCTCCCTCATCGGCGCCTGGATGCAGAGCGTGGCCCAGGGTTGGCTGGTGCTTCAGCTGACCGATTCACCCCTTCTGTTGGGGGTAGTCAGCGCAGTCCAGTTTACACCAATGCTGTTCCTTTCCCTGATAGCAGGGGTAGCAGCAGACCGCCTGCCCAAAAGAAAGCTCTTATTAGTTACCCAGATCAGTTCATCCTTAACAGCCTTGATCTTAGGGCTGCTGGTCATTACAGGAAGGGTTTGCTTCTGGCATGTCTTGATTCTAGCAGGGATCTTGGGGACAATCAATGCCTTTGACAGCCCCACCCGCCAGTCTTTTATTGTAGAATTGGTAGGCAAAAAAGACCTGATGAACGCCATTGTCCTGAACTCCACCGCCTTTAACGGTGCCCGCATCATTGGCCCTGCATTAGCCGGCTTGGCCATTGATCAACTGGGCATGGCGCCCTGTTTCCTGATCAATGCTGCCAGTTACCTGGCAGTAATCTATGGGCTCCTGGTGATTCGTGTGGATGATGTAGGACAAGACCGGGAACCAGTGAGGATGATGGGGACAAAAATCAGAGAAGGGCTGCAGTACATAATTCAAACGCCCCTCATCCTGCGCATTATAGTGCTGATCATCATGCTCAGCACCTTTTCCATGAACTTCCATGTTCTGGTTCCGGTTCTGGCACGCAATACTTTGGGACTTGGTGCGCAAGGATACGGTTACCTTATGTCTGCTATGGGTGTCGGAGCAATTATCGGCGCTTTTTTCCTGGCCCTTGTAAGCCATTTGGGTCCACAATGGTATATTATTATGGGAGGAGCTGTCGGGCTCTCTGTTTTCCAACTGCTCCTGGCATTCAACCGTTCTTATTTCCTGGCTCTCTTACTGCTGGGATTTTGCGGTCTATCAATGTTATCATTTGTTACGTCGGTGAACACCACACTGCAGTTGAATTCTCCTGATCACCTACGGGGGAGGGTGATGAGTATTTATACCCTTGTCTTCCTTGGTCTTGTACCGTTGGGAAGCCTGTTCAGTGGATCCATTTCCGATGCAGGTGGTGCTCCCGCTGGTCTTGCTGCTGCAGGAGTAGTAGGGATCATCAGCACAGCCGCTGTCTTCCTCTGGGAAAAACACCAGCGGACCCCGGACGAACGCTCATCTTATAAAAAATGGCAGCAGGAGATTAACAGAAAATAGCGAATAGATAACAGATCCCGCCACGAGATAAATAACAAAGGAGGCAACCGGTGTGAGATTAAAGAATTGGCAGCTGCCGCTGGCGCTTGTCCTATTTATGACCGGCATACTGCTCATGTCGGTTCTCCAGGTGCTGCACAACCAAGATGAAACTCCTGCACAAGAAAAAAACCATAATTTGGTTGCAATGATAAAAAGACAGGAAAAGGAACTGAATAATCTAGAAAAGAGCATTGACACCAGGAGAGTGTCCCTGGACAAATACCAGAAAAGCCTTTCGTCGGGGCAGCTCGAAACGGAGAACTTACAGTATCAACTTGACCAGTTGAAGATGCTCTCTGGTGTGAGCGATGTTGAAGGTCCGGGAATCACTGTTATTCTTGATGATAATAAAAAGGGTTACGAAGTGGCTAAAAGCAAAAACCCAGAGGCCAATGCTCAAGACTACCTGATCCACGATAAACACCTGCTCTACATCGTGTATGAGCTGCGGGTGGGAGGAGCAGAAGCCATTTCCATCAACAAGCAGAGGATTACTGCATCATCCGATATCAGGTGCATCGGAACCATGATTCAGGTAAACACCAAAGGCCTGGCGCCCCCTTATGTCATCAATGCAATTGGCGACTCTAGCCGCATGGCATCGGTTTTAGAAAACACAGACAGCCAGTACAATATCCTGAAGATGGCGGGCTATCCGGTGCAAATTGAAAAACATGACAAGGTTGTTATTGGGTCTTATAAAGGCAGCTACCAGTTTAGCTATGCCCAACCAAAGGAGGAACAATAAATGTGGGTGCCGATCCTTGGACTAGTGATTGGACTTCTCATCGGGTTGGTTCTTAATATCCCTATTCCAGGAATCTATGCCAAATACCTCTCCATAGCGGTTTTGGCTGGTCTGGACTCGGCTTTCGGTGGAGTTAAATCTATTTTCGATGAAAAATTTGATGCCGGCATTCTCTTGACGGGTTTCTTTACTAACACATTACTGGCAGCTTTGCTCGCTTACCTGGGTGACCAACTGGGGGTTGACCTCTATTTGGCTGCGGTTTTCGCCTTTGGAGTCAGGCTATTCCAGAACCTGGCCATGATTCGGCGAGAGTTACTGGCAAGATGGAGCAGGAAGCGGCGTCTTGCTAAAGCAAAGGTGAAAGGATCATGAATAAGTTAGATAACTGGCAGGTCCCTGTTTTTATCACCTTTATCCTGCTGGGACTGCTCATCACTGTGCAGTTTCGCACCCAGCAGAGTTATTTAAATGATATTTCCCAGCAAAATACAGAAGACCTGGTCTTAATGCTGAAAAAACTCAACGATAAACAAGGGAAACTGGAAAAAGAACTAGCAACTCTCGAAATGCAGCATCGTACCATCAGCAACGATGTTTCTACAGGTGAAACCCTGACCAAAGAACTGCAGCAGGAAAATAAAAGGCAAAGAATGGCCCTTGGGATTGTCCCGGTTGAGGGTCCAGGGATCACCGTTACCCTCGACGCTAATCCTACTATTGCTTATTATGATATAATCGACATCATCAATGAACTCTGGAACTCTCAGGCGGCGGAGGCCATCGCCATCAATGACCACAGAGTCAC
>CALGIY010000022.1 GCA_937914965.1 uncultured Thermoanaerobacteraceae bacterium
AGGTGTCACGGGGACGGTCCTTTTGACACGGATGTGGCAAACAAAACGTCCCACTGCCACCACGACTAACGACCAACCACCACTCCTAGAAACTTAAAATCAAGGATCTGACCAGGAGACTCCACCCGTCTACCATGATAAAAAGAAGAATCTTAAAGGGCAGGGAAATCATCATCGGGGGCAGCATGAGCATTCCCATGGACATCAGTATACTCGCCACCACCATGTCAATGATCAAAAAGGGGATGAAGAGAATAAATCCGATCTGAAAGGCTGTTTTCAGTTCGCTAATAGCAAAAGCAGGGATCAGGGTATAATTTGGGACGTCCGAAAAATTTCGGGGTTTAGGTGCTTCTGAAAGCGAAACAAATAAAGCAAGATCCTTCTCCCGGGTTTGCTTGAACATGAATGAGCGCAGCGGCTCCATACCGCGGCGAAAAGCCGACTTTTGTGTGATCTCCCCTTTGATATAAGGCTGCACCGCCTGATCATTAACCTGCTGGAAAGTCGGAGCCATAACAAATACCGTCAAGAATAAAGCAAGCCCGATCAACACCTGGTTTGGCGGCATCTGCTGGATGGAAAGAGCGCTCCTCAGGAATGAAAAAACAACGATAATCCTGACAAATGAAGTCATCATGACCAGGATGGCTGGTGCCAGCGAAAGGACGGTCAGTATTATAAGTATCTGCAGTGCCTGTGATACATCTTGAGGGTTGTCCAATCCCAGATCGAAATTTGGTGCTGCAGGTGCAGCATCGGCAGACCCTGCAGATAACAGCCCCACAGAAATTACTAGTGTTAACGCTATTAAACATAGAGCCTTTTTCCTGTTCATCCTCTCCTGATCACTCATCTTTCCCTGATTTCGAATAATATTTTTTTAATGACCCGATTTTTTCATCAAGAACCTGTGAAAAGTTTCCACTAAACAAAGAGGTCATATTGATGCGGTTGTTCTCTATTTCTTGAAGCTCTTTAACTTGAGAGAGGTCAATATCCTTTTCCTCAAGGATGGTTGCAATATTGTGTTCTGTTACTCCGAGCACATAGACCTTCCCGAAGATTTCCACCAGTACAAGCCTTTGATTTTGGCCAATAATACATTGGTCTACTACCTTCGCCCAGGAACTCTTCCTGGTCAGCTGGGTATTTTTCTGCAGGAACTTGACAAGCACCAAGGCCAGACCAATGACAATCAATAGACTGATAACCATCCTGAAAAGCATGCCACCCATACTCGGCGGGGCAGCCACAGGTTCCTGGCCTTTTAAAGAGTCTGCTGCCCAGGCGCAGGGTGAAGAGAAAAACCAAAAAAGAACTGTTAACCAAAGGGCTTCTGCTTTTCTACCATGAATACTCAATATAGCTCATCCGCCTGTTCTGATAATTCTCCCGGTACCTGCTTGCGTCCGGTGGGTCCCCGTGTCCACCTGTCTACGAGATTTCGGCAATAAGTTCGATCAGTTTGGCAGCCTGCGCAGGATCAAGTGCTGAGAGGATCTCTCCAGCTTGCTCCTTTTCCATCTCATGTAAAATACCAGCTACCATCTGGGAGTCCTGGTTTTTCAGAATAGCCACAGCAGCAGTAGGCTTCATATTGGTATAATAATCCGCTAACTCACGGTAAATTTTCTTCTGCTCTACTGGATCCGTTTTTGGGGGGTCACTATTCTTCTCCGCTGCCTTTTCTGAATCATTCGCCTTCATACTTAATGCCTGCTGAAGTTCAGCAACCTTTGCTTTCAATTCCTCATTTTCCTTTTGTAAATCTCGCTCCAAGGGTTTGCTGTTTTTCTGCTGGTAAAAAATCGTCTCCTGAAAAAGTGGTATTTTTTTCACCCAGAGACCTGCTCCTGCGATACTGAGAATAAGTGCTGCAGCCAGAACAGTTTTCCATACTTTTGAAACTTTCACGTCAAGATCCCCCCTGCTGTCTGCAGAACCGGACTCGCCCTATTTCATCAAGCTCTTTTTGTTCCTCCTGCAATAAGCCTTGATAATAGGCCTCCCACTTCTTCCCTTTGAGCCGCTCAAGCATTTTTCTGCGGCGTTGTATCGATATCAGCACCTTTTGCTCTGCAGTCACCTGCTGCTGGGCATTTTCCACCATTGTGGCTTGCACAGCTCTCTGCTCCAGTAAGACATGGTAGTAAGATTCGGCCAGCAGCATCATCTCAATATTCAGCTGGTTTTGCCGGGCAGTCTTCGTATAATCAACGGTCGATTCGATCTTGCTGTCGATCGACTCCAACTTTCCCGATTCCTTTTTGTATACCAGCTGTGCACGATGGAGCTTCAGGCGTTTGGCGTCCTCCTGCTCTTTATTAAGGTCCAGGTATTTCTGAAGCCGAAAGCGAAAAAGCTTCATTTATAACACCTCAATTACGAAAATAGATTAAACAGGAGATTTACTGTCTCTTCAAAGGTGTACTTCTCCTCAATATTTTGCTGCAAAAGAGCCCTGCACTGCTCAATCATTTCGATCGCCTCATCTACCTGTGGGTTGCTGCCACTTTTGTAGGCCCCAAGTTCAATCAGGTCTTTAGCATTCTGGTAAGTTGCCAGGATGCTGCGCAGGTGGCCAGCCTTTTCCAGGTGCTCAGGGGTGACCAGGTCAGTCATCAGGCGGCTGACAGAGTTCAGGAGATCGATAGCCGGGTAATGGTTCTGTGCTGCCAGTTGGCGGGACAGAATAATATGGCCATCGAGAGTTCCTCGTACTGCGTCAGTTATTGGTTCGTTGAAATCATCCCCCTCAACCAGCACAGTATAGAGACCGGTGATTGTCCCTTTTTCCGATGTTCCCGCACGCTCAAGAAGCTGCGGCAGTACAGTAAAGACCGAGGGAGTATACCCCTTAGTTGTTGGGGGCTCCCCGATAGCCAGTCCAACCTCCCTCTGGGCCATGGCGAACCTGGTAACAGAATCCATCATCAAGAGCACATGCTTCCCCTGCTCCCGGAAATACTCTGCAATCGCTGTAGCCACAAACGCCCCCTTGATCCGCACCAGAGGCGGCTGATCAGAAGTAGCTACAACAATCACAGATCGCTTTAATCCCTCTGGGCCAAGGTCCTTCTCGATAAAGTCTTTGACTTCTCTCCCTCGTTCACCGAATATTACTGGGAAGAAAATATGGGAACCGTCACACTGGGCAAATATTAC
>CALGIY010000023.1 GCA_937914965.1 uncultured Thermoanaerobacteraceae bacterium
TAAGGGAGCTGGGGTTGGTTAAGTGCACAGCAGCCTCTAAACATGATCATACACTATTAAAATACTTAAACCTTGCCATAGGTTCGTTCTTAACCTTTGATAGGGCTTATGTTGACTATGCAGCTTATGAGAAGTTCTCTCAAAACCTTATCTACTATATTACTAAACTAAAAAGCAATGCAAAATATATAAGTGAGATGGAGATAGATATTCCTGATGAAGCAGACAGTGGAATATTAAGAGATGAAGTGATACAGTTAAACTATGGAGAGAACAAGAAATTAACTCATAAATCAAGTCTGACAAAGTCAAAGTTAGCCTTTTCAACAATGATATCAATAGTAAAGAATCAACTAATGTATTATGTCAAGTAGGAGGGGCAGATTAGAGACTGTGGCTGCCCGAGAGGTCAAAAAGCCCCTGCTTTTAAATAGCAGGGGCTTTTTGAATTAGTCTAATATTTTCTGTACCCTTCCCACCTCGCCACTCACCAATCTGACCTTTATCCCCCTAGGGTGATGCGGAGAGTTGGTAAGGATGTCTTTGACGATACCCCTGGTAAGCTTGCCAGTAGACTGATCCTCTTTCTTGACGACAAAAACTTCGAGATTTGGTTGGATGTTGCTGCGCACAGTACCGTCCAAAGTGTTCACTCCTTGTAATAAGAACATTTTCTATCATTGTGGATATATGCAAGCTTAGTATAGCAGAATTGTTGTACTCTATAAACTGAAGACAATACGTTCAGCCTACCTCAAAGAGCATTATGTGGGACAAGCAGTTGCATTCATCCCGTATATTCTGCCATAATAGTAATCGGATGTGATAAAAATGGCTAAGAAGATTGAATTAATTGCCACAGCTACATTTGGATTAGAAGCTGTGGTCGCCCGGGAGGTCCGGGCGCTTGGGTATGAAGCCGAAGTAGAAAACGCCAGGGTGATTTTCCAGGGGGATGAAAAGGCTGTTTGCCGGGCCAACCTTTGGCTGCGCTCTGCCGACCGGGTACTTGCTAGAATTGGTGAATTCAAGGCACTCACCTTTGATGAGCTCTTTGAGAAAACCAAGGCTCTCCCCTGGGCGGACTGGCTTCCCGAAAATGCAAACTTCCCTGTGGAGGGAAAATCTATTAAATCGACGCTTTTCAGCGTTTCCGACTGTCAGGCTATAGTCAAGAAAGCGGTCGTGGAAAGCATGAAAAAGAAGTATCACCGGAAGTGGTTTGAGGAAAATGGCCCGCGCTACACTATTGAGGTCTCCTTACTCAAAGATGTGGCCACACTAACGATCGATACCAGCGGTGCAGGTCTACACAAGCGTGGGTACCGCAGGCTGAGCACCGCTGCCCCCCTCAAGGAGACATTGGCTGCTGCCATGATTAATCTGAGTTTCTGGAACCCAGAGCGCATTCTCTTAGACCCATTCTGCGGGTCAGGAACTATACCGATCGAAGCAGCCCTGATCGGGCTCAATGCAGCACCTGGCTTACAAAGGGAATTTGCGGCTGGAAAATGGCCTGTTATCCCCCAGCAGTTATGGAACGATGCCCGACAGGAAGCTGAGGATCTGATTCAACGGGACATTAAACTCAATATCCGGGGTACAGATATCGACCCCAAGGTTATGAGTATAGCTCGTTACCATGCCAAGCTGGCGGGTGTCAACGAGCATGTTTCATTCCAGCAGATGCCTGTTGCTGATCTGCGTAACAAGAGAAAATACGGTTGTATTATCTGCAATCCTCCATATGGAGAGCGGTTGGAGGACATCAATGATGTAGAGCATCTTTACCGGGAGATGGGGCAGGTTTTTAAACCATTGGGTACCTGGTCCTTCTATGTGCTCTCTTCCCATCAGAACTTTGAAAAGCTGTTCGGAAGGCGGGCTGATAGAAAACGCAAACTTTACAATGGCAGGATTGAGTGCCACTACTACCAGTTTTACGGACCCCGTCCTCCTAGAAGGGAAAACGCTCCTGAGCAAGAAGAACTTCAAAGCGAAAGTTAAAGAGACAATGTAGTGAAAAACTCCTTCGTGGCAGGTAGACGCGAAGGAGTTTTTTTTGTTATTGACATCGGCGTACTTTAAGCTATAATAGCGGTTGTTGTTCATTGTTTTTCAATTTTTGAAAGGTAGAGTTGATGATGAAAAAGCTCAAATTGAAATTTAACTTGGTGAAGATAAAAGAATGCTTATGGTTGTTCATCAGGAAAATGCTGCCCATTATTATTGGTTCTGTTTTGATGGCAGTAACATATAATGCCCTGGTTATACCAAACGGACTGCTGTCAGGAGGTATCACCGGAATTGCCCTGATGGGAGATTATCTGCTTGGTATCCCACTCTATATAGGTATTTTCGTCTTGAATATACCTATATTCATTTTGGGTTTAAAGGAACTGGACTGGAAATTCTTGCTTTACAGCCTGCTCGGTGCACTGGCCACGATCTTTGCCCTGCCGCTTACCGAGCCCTATGTACCGATTCCACAGCTTGACATGTTCCTGGCAGCAGTTTTCTCTGGTGTTCTCATTGGAATCGGTGGAGGCATTATCCTGAAAGCTGGAGTATCAAGTGGTGGGACTGATATATTGGCAATCATTACCAAGAAGAAATGGAACATACCTATTGGTGCTAGTTCCTTCTACTTCAATTTAATTGTTATTCTGGCATCTCTGTTTTTGTTTGACCTGAAAATTGCTCTTTATACTATTATCAGCATGTGGGTGTGCGGAAAGGTTACAGACAAAGTACTCCAAGGTTTGAGTAGTTACAAATCATTAGTGATTATATCGAATCAAAACGATAAAATTGCAGTAAAAATCATGGAGAATCTAGGCAGAGGTGTTACCTTCCTGGAAGGTCAAGGTGGTTATACAAGAGAAACCAAGATGGTTATTAACTGTGTGGTAAACCAATTTGAAATTCCTAAGGTAAAAGATATCCTCTTGGAGTTGGACCCGCAGGCATTCATGTTTATCTCTGAAACCACTGAGGTTACTGGCAAAGGTTTTACACTGCCCATGGCTTAGTAGACATCATCTCATCTATCATCCTGATGCGCGATCAACTGCTCTTTTTGGTCGCGCATCATTCTCTTAATTTGATATTCTGCTTTGAGGGCTTCGTTTTTGCTGGCGAATTCCTTGGCGTAAACCAGTTCTAGCGGCCCCCGTCCACGGGTGTACTTAGCCCCCCTGCCCTCCCGGTGAGCAGTCAACCTGGCATCCAGATCGTTAGTCCAGCCAGTATACAGGGTACCGTCCCCACATTTTAGTATGTATACATAGTAATGCAACTTAACAACGCCTCTCTATCCCTGTTCCTCACATAGTACCATCCCATGCACCAGGTTTTTAATCCATCGCCTTGAAATCAACCGGAATATGATGGCAGTAAACTTTGCCACTTCCTCAAACATCACCAAAGCCACAACACCTTCAACGGGAAGGCGCAGTGTGAAAGCGCCAAAGAAAGCCAGCGGTACTCCGATGCACCACATGGTAGTGGCTTCTGCAGCAAGGGAAAACCGCACATCTCCCCCACCCCGCAGTACACCGACAATCTGTACAATGTTGAAAACGCGAATCACCATAATCAGGGATGTTATATACTGGATGCGCAGCGCGCTATTATATACGGCAGTTGAAACATTGAAAAGAGATAATATGGCCGGTGTGCTAACAGCCATCAGGGCACCGATGAGCAAACCGCTGAGCCAGGAAAGGGCAGAAAACCGCCAGGCATAAACCTCGCCCTCCTCTTCGTTACCCTCTCCAATCTTGTGTCCCACCATCACGGCGGAGGCACTAGCCATACCAAATATAGCTACAGTAAATAAATTCTGTATAGTATTGGTGATTTGAATAGCTGCAAAAGCCTGCGTGCTGATGTGTCCATATACACCCGAATATACCACAAACGCCAGGCCCCAACATCCTTCATTTAACACAACCGGCAGGATTGTCTTAAACACCTTTTCTACATATTCTGATGAGATCCCTACTAAATCCCGCAAGCGAACCCTGAGAACATCGCTTCGGACATAGATCAGGGTAACCATTACCAACATCTCTACGAGTCGGGCAATGGCAGTTGCTATAGCTGCTCCCTCTACTCCCAGCTGTGGTGCACCAAAATGGCCAAAAATAAGCACATAATTGAGGAATGTGTTGCAGCCCAACGCCAGGGCGCTGACTACCATAGGCAGCACCGTATTTCCGATACTCCGGGAAGCCATACCAAAACCAATACTAATAGCCGTCAGCACATAGCTTAAGCTCACCACTTTAAGATACACTGCACCTTCCCGGATCACTTGTGGATCTTTGTTAAAAATATTGACGATACTTTCGGGATAAAACAAAGCCACAATAGTAAACAGCAGTGATACCACGACAGCTGCCAACAGCCCGAGCCCCAGAACTTTCTTGATACTCTCCTTTTCACCTTGGCCCCAGAACTGAGCTATAAATACGCCGCACCCGCTGTGTATACCGTTGATGATAAGAATAAACAACAGAAAAAACTGGTTGGCAAGGCCCACCGCTGCTATCTCGGTTTCACCCAAGCGCCCAATCATAACAGTATCGACCATATTCAAGGAAGAGCCGATGAAGTTTTGTATGATAATAGGCAGAGCTAAAGTAAGCAACTGAGCATAAAATGCTTTTCCACTAAACAGGTATTTTTGTGCAAGAGTTTTAATGGTGTTCAAGCTTTACCCTCCATCTGGAAATACAAAAAAACAAGAAACCACTTCGAAGTTTTCAAAGTGGTTTCTTCAAACACAAATTGTATTATAGATTATTTGTCGATACTAATCAACACGCCTGCTTTGCCCCTCACGATTTTTATGATTTTAAGGGTGTAGTTGCAGGTGTTGATTTAGGCACACTTCTTCAAGTATAGTTAACAACTCGTCCTTGTCTTCATAGTTCACAAGAACAAACAAAATATCCTTACCTTTTATCGTTGTATCACCACGTGGTGTAATGATCTCATTTTTCCGTATAATAACATTAACAAGGCTGTCTTTAGGCAGTGGTATCTCCTGCAGCTGCTTTCCAATCAAACAAGAATCCTTTTTAACAATATACTCCAACAATTCACATTTCGAATCTTCCAATGAGAGCAGTTCCAGCGAATGTGAAGAAAATGGTTTTTTTCCAACTAAAAGCCCTAGTTTTTCACATTCGCTGGAACTGCTCTCAT
>CALGIY010000024.1 GCA_937914965.1 uncultured Thermoanaerobacteraceae bacterium
GCGCATCCACCACGACCGGCACCATCTAGCTTATGTGGAAGGTCTGAATAAAGCAGAACTCAAACTTGTGGAGGCACGGCGCATGGGGGACTTCAGTTTGGTAAAGCACTGGGAGCGGGAGCTCGCTTTTCATGGTTCAGGCCATATCCTGCACAGCATCTACTGGACAGTGATGGCCCCAGGGGGATTGAGAGAGCCGGGTTATTATACCGGGCTGGAAATCGAGAAGTACTTCAAGAGCTTTACCTCCTTTAAAGAGCAGTTCACTGAAGCATCGATCCAGGTTGAAGCCTCTGGATGGGGAGTGTTGTGCTGGGTTCCATCCTGGATGAGGCTAGAGATTCTGACCGCAGAAAAGCACCAGAACCTGACCCAGTGGGGTGCGATCCCAGTGCTTGTTGTGGATGCCTGGGAACACGCTTACTACCTGGATTACCAGAACCGGCGGGCTGATTATGTCAGGGCCTGGTGGAGTCTGGTCAACTGGGGTGAAGTTGAAAGGCGTTTGCGGCTGGCCATGCGGACCAGAGTACCGCTGAAATCCGCTTATGAGGGATAAAATTCTACTGCCAAACCCCGTATTTGACATCACTGCTGCGACCAAATATTTCCGGAACTAGCAGGTATTTAGCTAAAAGTGGAGAATAATCTTTATATAACCAATTTCCCAAGTCCACTGTCCTGTGGCTGACACTGTGGCGGTCAGAACGACCGGGTATAGCTGGAAACGGGTGTGCCTCCCAGTGCGGAAAGGAGATTACGGCAGAGAGCTGCGGCCGGGGTGCATCTTCCGCACCCCGGCCTTTTATTTAACAGCTTTAGTGAACCATTAATCGATTGAGTTTCATTTGTAAAAATTGAATTTATGAGGAGGGATGTAAGTGAAACCCGTCAAGCTAACCATTGACGGAAAAGAAGTTCAGGTCTCAACAGAGACCACGGTTCTGGAGGCAGCAGAACAAATGGGAATCCATATCCCCAGGCTCTGCTACGATCCGGACCTGAGTTCCGTAGGTGCCTGCCGCCTTTGTATAGTGGAAATCGAAGGGAGGCGTAACCTGCCAGCTTCCTGCGTCACAGCAGTGAATGAGGGCATGGTAGTGCATACCAGCACACCGGCGGTCATTGAAGCGAGAAAAACTGTTTTGGAACTCCTGCTTGCCAACCATCCGGTGGATTGCCTCACCTGTGAAAAGCTGGGGGAATGCATGCTGGCCAAATACTGTTATGACTACGGCGTTCTAAAGAGCCCCTTCACCGGTGAAAAACATCATTACGATCTAGAAGCAGACAACCCTTTTATTGTCCGCGACCTAAACAAATGTATCCTCTGCGGCCGGTGTATCCGGGCATGTGCAGAGATCACCGGAAAAGAGATCATTGACTTTTCCTACCGTGGCTTTAACACCAGGGTGGCGCCTTTCGGCGATACACCCTTAAGTGAATCAGAGTGCATTTACTGCGGTAACTGCGTGGCTTTCTGCCCCACTGGTGCCCTGTCAGAGAAACAAATGCTCGGCCTGGGCCGCCGTTGGAATTTTAAAAAGGTGAAAACCACCTGTACCTTCTGTGGCACGGGATGCAGCTTTGACCTTCGCGTCAAGGATGACAAGGTCATGGGGGTGACCTCTAATCCCGACAATGCCGTTAATGGACGCGCCCTTTGCATCAGGGGCCGGTTCGGAACTCGTGACTTCATCCACAGTGACGCACGGCTCACAACTCCTCTCATCAGGCGAGACGGCAAACTTGTTCCCGCAGCCTGGGATGAGGCAATGGATTTTGTTGCTGGGCGTCTCAAAGAGATTACAAAACAATACGGGCCAAATTCTTTCGCTGCTTTGAGTTCCACCAGGTTTACCAATGAAGAAATCTACCTTTTCCAGAAGTTCACACGAGCAGTAGTCGGCACAAACAACATCGACCACTATCCCAGCCCCTGCCACGGCGCCATGTATCGTGAAGACGCTTATTGCAGCGAGGCCATCAGGGAATTTACGGACATAACTACACTTCGCTGCCAAAATAATGTACAGGGAGCCAGCGACATGGGGGCTCTGAGCAAATCCCTGGCGGGTTACCAGAGGGTAGACCGGCAGGAGGAGCGCTCGAAGTTTGAGAAAGCCTGGGAAGTCTCCCTACCTGGAGATGCTGGTCTGACGGTAGCCGAGATGTTTGACCAAGCCAACCAGGGCGGTCTGAAAGCGATGTACATCCTGGGTGAAAACCCCGTGCTCTCCGATCCCAACAGTGAATACATCCAGTCGGCACTCACAAACCTGGAATTTCTGGTTGTTCATGACCTTTTCCTTACAGAAACCGCAGCGTACGCGGATGTGGTGTTACCCGCTGCCAGTTTTGCAGAGACCGATGGCACCTTTACAAATAATAAGCGCCGCGTCCAGAGAGTGCGCAAAGCCATCGAACCGATTCCTGGGCAGACTAACTGGCAAACCATCGCCGCTCTAAGCACAAAGATGGGTTATCAGATGGAGTACCCACATCCTGAGCAAATCTTTTCGGAAATGGCATCTCTAACACCCTTGTTCGCCCATTTTAACTACAAAGAAATGGATAAAAAGGGTATGGAATGGCCGTAATCGTTTCGAGGACATTTCGTGACAAAAAAACATCGGGTGGGAATCTAACCCCACCCGATGTTTTATTTTGACATCTCCATCCCCGCGATCTACCTGGCCAGAACTGCCCGGACCTGTTTTACTATTTCCACAACAACAAAGATGCATAAACTGAATCCGATAACCACTGCCCAATCGCTAGGGCGAAGCAGCGCTGTGTCAAAGAATCCTCTCAGGAACGGGATAAAGATTACCGCCGCCTGGAGAGAAGCTGAAGCCAGGAAAGCATAGATCAAACTGCGGTTGGTACCCAGCCCAATTTTAAAAAGGGATAGGTTCATGCTTCTGGCATTAAATGAATGCACAAGCTGCAGTAAGGCCATGGTGGTAAAAGCCATGGTATGGGCCTCTGGCAGTGTGCGGCCCCAGCTGAGAGCCAGCCAGTAAATTCCCAGAGCTAACAGCCCGATCAATGTCCCCTGCCACAGAATATTAATTCCTATACTTCCCGAAAGCACCCCTTCATTGGCCTTTCTGGGGCGCTGATCCATAACCCCGTTTTCCGGTGGGTCAACACCAAGGGCCAGGGCAGGCAATCCATCTGTAACTAGATTGAGCCAGAGAATCTGGATCGCGGTCAGGGGGCTCCCCATCCCAAACAGAATGGCTGTAAAAATGGTAATGATCTCCCCGATATTACATGACAAAAGGTAATGGATAGACTTGCGAATATTGCTGTAGATAGTACGCCCCTCTTGCACAGCGCTGACTATTGTGGCATAGTTGTCATCCATCAGCACCATATCTGAGGCTTCTTTAGTTACTTCGGTACCAGTTATCCCCATAGCTACCCCGATATCGGCACGCTTCAAAGCCGGGGCATCATTAACCCCATCACCAGTCATGGCCACTACATGGTCGTATGATTTCAAGGCCTTAACGATGCGGAGTTTATCCTCCGGAGACACCCTGGCAAAAACTTTGGTATATGTTACAGCCTGTTTTAGTTCTTCTTCATCCATCTTCTGCAGCTGTTCACCGATCAGGGCATGATCACCCTCCTGCCAGATACCCAGTTCGCTGGCAATAGCCACAGCTGTATCCCGGTGGTCCCCGGTGATCATCACAGTGCGAATACCCGCATGCCGGCTGGTTTCTACCGCATCCTTTACCTCTGGCCGGGCGGGATCGATCATCGAGAAATACCCGATAAAGGTCATCTCTGTTTCCACATTTTCAGGTTGAGGATTCCCTGGGACCCTCTGCCACTGGCGGACAGCCAGAGCAAGGACCCGTTCCCCACTGGAGGCGAGCTTCGAGTTGATATCTAAAAGCTGCTCCCGGACATCCGGAGTCAGGGATTCAAATCCAGACCCCTTAGCGATCTTAGTACACCGCGCCACCAGCAGATCCGGGGCACCCTTTGTGTAAGAATAGATGGTATCGTCGATCTCATAAAAGGTGGTCATCATCTTACGACCGGAGTCAAAGGGAATCTCCGCCAACCTGGGATGGTCCTGCTCCAGGTCCGCCTTTCTCAGCCCTGTCTTTGCTGCAGCAACTACCAAGGCTCCCTCTGTGGGATCACCGATTATCTGCCAGCCATCCTCTCTCTCTGCCAACCGGGCATCACTGCCCAGCAGCCCTCCCATAAGCATCAAATGCATGTGATAGCGTCATTAT
>CALGIY010000025.1 GCA_937914965.1 uncultured Thermoanaerobacteraceae bacterium
AACCAGCAACAACAATCACCCACAACGGGGTCACACCCACAACGGGGTCAGGCTTGCTTTATTGCTTTATTGCTTTATTCTCCATCTAATGGTTTCCGGGAAATATTCCTTGCGGCACCCCATTAGTAGAAACCGTTAATGTTCCATAGAACTGTCTCATGTCCCCCGAGACACCTTATTTAAAACCAAACCGCTCTCCTTACAACGACGGCCAACCACAACAACTGCTTGGTGAGACAGGAAAACCGTCCCCTCCCACCCACGAATGTGGCAAACAAAACGTCCCGCTGCCAACGACCAATTAATTTGGCTCAACATCCTTAAAGGTTTCTCTTAAAATTAGGATATCTACTCTTCGGTTCATCTGCCGGTGCCCAACTGAATCATTCTCAACCTTGGGGCGGTATTCTCCATATCCTGTTGCTGAAAGGCGTTCTGAGGGTATACCGCACTGGGTAATAAGCTCCTGAACAACATTGGTCGCTCGGGCAGATGACAACTCCCAATTTGAAGGATACTTCGGGGTATTAATCGGTAAATTATCTGTATGCCCTTCTACCCGGAGAAAATTAGGCAGTGCTTTAAGGTGTACCCCAATATCTGCAATAATCTTCTTTGCTTCAGGAGTTAAGCTCGCCGAACCTGATGGAAAGAGAACGATATCCTGTAGACTGATCACCAGTCCCCTTTCTTCCATCTGTATCGACACCTGTCCCTCCAGATTTTCCTCTTTCAAGTACTGTTCTAATTCACTTTTGATTTTGGTCAGCTGTGGCAGATCTGTACCGGTACCCTCAATGTCTTTTTTGTCAGGGACTTGAGGAAGGGGTGCATCTTCGGAGATGGCATAACCCGGTTGACTGCCAAAAGCCTCACCGAAGGCTTCGGCCATCCGCTGGAACTTCTGGGCATTAACATTGCTGATCACATACATCATGATAAAAAAGATCATCAGCAAGGTGATCATATCGGAATAGGTCAACAGCCAGCGTTCCATACTTGGGCCATCACCATCATGGGGTTTCCTCCTTCTATGCTTCATGCCACTTCATCCTTAACTCTTCTCACTGCCCTTTCGGTTTTGTGGTCTTTCTCTTCGAGAAAAGACTGCAGCTTTTCTTCGATGAAATTCGGGTTTTCCCGTTCCTGAATTGCCAACAACCCTTCAACTGTCAGGCTGCGATAGAGTATTTCATCACTGTTTTTCGCTTTCAGCTTAGCAGCAATAGGCAGCCAAAACAGGTTGGCAGACGCTATCCCATAAAGGGTAGCGATAAAAGCAACAGCAATAGCAGGCGCTATTGTATCCGGGGAACTCATCCTGCCCAGGACATTAATCAATCCGATCACAGTACCGATGATTCCCATTGTAGGGGCATACCCCCCGGCGGTATCAAACATGGAAATCCCGGTCCTGTGTCTTTCTTCCATATAATAAATATCGTTCTCCAGAACATCCCGTAGGACCGGGGTATCAATCCGATCGATAATCAACTGTAACCCTCTTTTTAGAAATTTATCATCAATTCCCTCTAGACTATCTTCCAAGCTTAAAAGACTGTCACGCCGCGCTTGAACGGCAATATTAACTATCTGTTCTATTAATTCGTCTTTATCGTATTCCCGCTCCTTAAAGGCAAGAACCAGCAGAACAGGGACCCTTTTCAGGTCTTTTAGGTTAAAAGAGACAACAGTAGCACCTATGGTCCCGCCGAACACAATGATCGCTGCCGTAAGCGAAAACAGGGCACCTGCCTGACCTCCCTCTAGGAAGAAGCCCAATATTATTGCTGCAAAACCTAATAATAATCCGATTAATGTGGCTAAATCCAATCTATCTACACCACCTTTTTACGGTGCCAGGCTGGCTTTATTGTTTTAATGCTGTCTGCTGGAGATAATTACTGTGCTCATTAATCTTATGGAAAAACACATCTACGGCAAATCGCCTGCTGTTAATCTGTGCAGTCGATTCCCCCTGATCCATCAACAGTGAAATCGTGTCAAAGGGACTGTCCCCGTGACCATGTGTCAGACCATTCCCATGACAACACAACGACTAACGACTAACTACCAACGACCAATTTTGGACAGCAGACCCGTCAGACTGTGTGAAAAGTCCCCACAAAAAATGGATTTCGAGAGATAAACAGGGCAG
>CALGIY010000026.1 GCA_937914965.1 uncultured Thermoanaerobacteraceae bacterium
CGTATTTTGAAGAAGAGTACACCTTGCAGCTAATTCGTGAATATAATGAATTAAAGTTTTAATCGCGAGGTGATAATCTTGAAGGTTTACTATATCAAGTTACCCCGGTTTCTGCGAGAAATTCTCAAAAAAATTATTAAGTAGGAAAAAGCGGCCTTCCCACAAGGCTGCTTTTTATAAAAAAATGAATGGTCATGAAAAAGTAATTCCGCAGATGCCACCAAATATGGATACTAACAGAGTGTAAGCTATTTTTAAACTAAGAGCAGATGCTGATAAAGAACCTGGGGAGGTCAGCAGGGACAAGAGGACAAAAAACAAAAAATAACACAGACCAACCTCCGCTCCATACAAGAGCGCCTTTCTACCAGCCTTCTTGGCTGCTAGAAAACCTCCCAGGAAAGCACCTACTAAGTAAAAAAAGGTTCCTGCTGGTTTGATATAAGATTCGGAAAGAGTAGTGAAATAAAAACATAAAGCCAACAATATGATGCAGGCCATTCCAAAGAGGACTGCAGTTGTGGTGCCTAGAATAACAGGGTTATTGAAGAGGCCAAGAATAGGACTTTTTTCGTCAGACATATTAACTACCTCCTTCGGAAAATTTAATATAACATATTAAATCCGGACATCTAATATGACCAGGAAAATATTTATAAATTAAAATTGCAGCGGGGATAGAATGTTTCATTATTGGTGAGTATCCAAGGTTGAAAAGTCTGTACTAATTTGATTGCTTTCTTTGACGAATTTTCTTTGACGAAGGAATTAAAAAGTTTTATAGTTGTAATGACACAGTATCTTTTTCAAAGACAGCCAGCGGCAATAGGTTAATTGGAGGGTTAGGGTTGCAAAAAAAATTTGATAGTTATTGCGAAAGGTTACAGGAGAAGTCTTATAAAATTACCCCCCAACGCCAGATGATATTAAAGGTGCTTTTGGATAACGCGGACAAACACCTAAGTGCAGAAGAGGTCCACTATATAGCAAAACAAAGGGATCCTGAGAT
The DNA here is from genome assembly GCA_937914965.1 of uncultured Thermoanaerobacteraceae bacterium. Lineage (GTDB taxonomy): Bacteria > Bacillota > DSM-12270 > Thermacetogeniales > Thermacetogeniaceae > CALGIY01. The sequence goes on from CALGIY010000026.1 coordinate 1,010, forward strand.
TGGCTTGGCTACGGTTTATCGTACCCTGGAGATACTGGACAACATCAATATTTTACATAAGATTGATTTTGGTGATGGGTGTATTAGGTATGAGTTTTCTGACAAGGATGCCCATAATCACCATCACTTGATTTGCATCAACTGTGGTAGAGTAATTGAGTTTAATGATGACCTGCTAGAAACACTAGAAACCTGGATTGAAAAGAAAACCAAGTTTGAAGTTACTAATCACCAGTTGAAGTTTTTTGGGTACTGTAAAGATTGCCAGTCAGAATAAAGCTCATTTTTCTACTCGCCGGTAGGCGAGTTTTTTTATTTGGACAGATTGTAACAATAACTTTCTCGATGACGAAGAACCGCAGAATAAAGTGGAAAAAATTAGCAGGAATTACCCCCCTTTGCAAGAATATTTTTTTAAGCTAATGAGGGGGGCTTGATATGATGTTGAAGTTGTTTCTGCGATTTTCCGAAACCATCTGGAGATGGAGGAGAGGAGAGAAATCAGATTATTTTCAGGAAGTGTATTTTATACAAACTGGTGATGTAGACTCCTTGACGGCAAAATCTTTATCGGTAGCAAATGGTAGACAAAACCAAGATGAAACACTCGAAGGATGGTATTTGACAGGGATAGAATTAATTCAAAATTCCCGGTTCAAAGAAGCCTGCAAGTGTTTCGATCAGGTTCTTCAACTGCTGCCTCGTCATGCCGGTGCCCTTACAGGGAAGGGCGTTTGTTATTATAATAGGGGGCACTTTAAGTCAGCACTTACATCTTTAAATAAGGCTCTTGCTATCAGGCCAAAGGATGTTAATATCCTAGCCAACATAGGGATTTGTCACTGTCGTTTGCATGAACACAGCAAGGCTCTGCAGTATTTTGAGAATGCCCTGCGCTACGATAATTCTATCGCACTATGGAACAATAAGGGGTACTGTCTTGTTTGTCTAGGTCGCTATAAGGATGCTTGTGCTGCTTATCAAAAGGCATTAGAGATGAGTGGAATGGACAATGTTGAACTTCTTGGCAATACCGCTGCTGCTCTTTTGAAATCGGGTAAACACAAGGATGCCATGTACTACTTAGATAGAGCCTTGCAGCTGTCACCTGATGACCCACTTTTATTAAATAATGCATCCATCTACCTGGCGGTGCGAGGCTGCTATGATCACGCTTTTAAATGCTGTAATAAAGCTCTTGATATCGAACCTGATAATCCAACCTATTTGTGTAATAAAGGGATGCTTTTGTTGGAAGTGGGAAGTTATGATCAGGCCGAACTCTGTTTCCAAGAGGTGGTTGAGCATGAACAGGTTAACGCTGCTGCTTGGAGGGGGTTATCAGTTCTTCACTTTAGGAAAGGGGAGAATAAAGAGGCGTTGGGTTGTTACAATAAATCACTGGGACTCGCCTAAAATATTTCAATAAAAACATGTTCAGCATTTTGAAGGATATCCCTTCTTTTTGACGAATAACACAAAGGGACAAGCATATATCGTATATATATGTTTTCTGATTGGCACAATGATTAATAAACCTGAGCTGATCAAAACTACATAAAACAGAACCAATGGGGGGATATATACAAAATGGACCGCGAAAAAATAGAGCAAGGAGTACGACTGCTCCTGGAGGGGATTGGAGA
>CALGIY010000027.1 GCA_937914965.1 uncultured Thermoanaerobacteraceae bacterium
CCGCCACTAATCCATTTATATAATTTCGCTTTGCCAAATTCTTCACCTCTCTTTTTGATAAGATCAAGAAAGATCTTCTACAGTATTTAATGCTAGTAAATTGCCATCCTCAGAAATCTCATAGACCTCGGCTTCTCCGTGGCTGCTGAACTCTATAAAGCAAGACCAGCAGTAATACTGATTTGACCCTACCTTACCTGTTTGTTTACCCCGGCATATCGGGCACTGCATCCTGATCACCTCTATCCGGGCAAGTATATCCCGTAATAATCGCTTCTTTTCCCCACGTGCAGATCATTTCCGGTGGCAGGGTTATCCTGCCAGAAAGAAGATCCCCTACCAATCCTGTCGACACTTCATAACCCAGCAGTTTTCCTTCATCTGCATCAAAAACCACATCTTCCAGTGTTCCAAGGTTCTTCCCATCCTGGGTCATCACCAGTTCTCCTCCTGTTTGCTTCACACTCTTTCCTACTGAAACTTCATCTTCTTCTTCAACAACTTGCTGACCAGATACTGTAACAGCATCGGTACCGATACTAATTATTTCTGTAAAGAGAAGGTATCGCGAACGATTCAAAGCCCCTTTTTCATCAATCACCAAGTAGTGGATTTTGAGCTCCGGGTGACTCCAGAGAATGTCCTCCACCACTCCAATTTCTTTTCCTGCTGTAAGGCTCACCACTGGCAGTCCGATAATCTCCCGGCCTTTGTACAAATCACACCCCATCTCCTCATGAAGCCATATCTGTTTATTTATTATTACCGTGTAAACAAAAAAAATGCACCCGGTGTCGGGTGCTGTTGTTACTTGCATCGATTTGCTATTGTTCCCCCTCCCAGAACCAGGTCATCCTGGTAAAAAACCACCGCCTGTCCGGGTGTTACCGCTTTTTGCGGCTGGGAAAAACGCACAACAATCTCTCCACCTTCACCAGGAGAAATTACAGCCTCAACTGGAGCGGCATTATAGCGAATTTTCACTTGAGCCTGCAGGGGTTCCTGTAAAGATTGAATGGCGATGAAGTTGACATCCCTTGCTGTCAGCCCGGATGCCAGCAGATCCTGGGCTTTCCCTACCACAAGGGCATTGCGCAGGGAATCTATTTCCACAACATAG
>CALGIY010000028.1 GCA_937914965.1 uncultured Thermoanaerobacteraceae bacterium
GAATATCCGCTCGAAATAGCAAAACCCCTGACAAGAGCATTGAGAACAACATGGCACAAAATACTGGCACCGCAACGATGTAATATACATATCGGTTTTTTTTACATAGAATGCCTGCATTTAGGAATGAAAGTAATAGCAACAAAGTACCTAATCCAATTGTACGAGACATCGTAATGGGATTGCAAAAATTTTCTATAACACCACGTTCGAGAGTAATGTTTCCATATGAAAACAAGTTCATTGTAGTTAATAATGACCCTGCGATTATTGTAATAATAAAAATTTTAAGAGCATCTTCGTCAAGCGGGGCAAGAAAACTGAAAGCAAAGAGAGGAACAATAATTTTAATAACAAAAATTAAACACTTCTGTTGCCCATAGCCTTGATTCTGGGATACTAAAAGAAACATTACCATAATTATAATAAACACTAATAAAACAATTAAATATCTGTTGAATATTGCCCGCAATGAACCTCTGATATCCTTCTTATTGCATAAGAAAAAAATTAATGACAGTATAACAAAACACATCTGAGTAGAAAAAGCTACGCCGCGTACTGGCAGTAAATGCCACGGAAGTGCCTCCAGTGAAAATGTGGTAAATGTTAGCCCAGCAAGTATACCTTGGCGAGGGAACTTAATTAAAAATGTTAAAAAAATTAATACAGCGGTTATAATAATAAACCAATAGAGATACCCCACTAATTTTACCACCTACAGTACAGTAATCAGTTTTGTTCAAACAATATTTTAACACTTATTTACATGCTTTTATCCAGAAACCTTACTTTGTTTCCAGTACGAACCGAGCGATAAACTGCTAATATTATCTCTAATGCCTTTCTTCCTTCCTTGCCATTAATGAACGGAATCTTATCATTATTTACAACCTGAATAAAGTCATCCATCAAGGCATTATGCCCGAAGCCGTAAACATTAGAAACTTCCTGCTGATGTTGTTCCATATCTCCATGCTCTTCTTTGGAGTCTGCAAATTTCCATGTCTCAATCTTATTAACAGCAATACCACCGAGCACTACTGTGCCCTTTTCTCCAAAAATGTTCAGTGTCTCCTCCAGGTTCTCCGGGTAGATAGTCGTTGAGGCCTCGATTACTCCCAAAGATCCGTTCTTAAACTTTAACACCGCTACACCTACATCCTCTGCTTCGATCTTCCTTAGATTTGTTGCCGTGTGACCGAAAACAGACTCCACAGGCCCCATCATCCACTGCAATAAGTCAATGTTGTGGATCGACTGGTTCATGAGGCAGCCGCCGTCCATGGCCCAAGTACCCCGCCAAGGTGCCTGGTCGTAGTAGTCCTGGGGGCGGAACCAGCGGATGACGGCACTGGCGTGAGTGAGCTTACCGAATCTTCCATCTTCCAGGGCACGCCGCAGTTTCTGAACCGGTGGGTTGAAGCGGTTCTGGAAGCAGACCGCAAGCTTTACCCCATTCTCCTCACAGGCATTGATCAAGTCATCTGCGTCTTTAAGAGAAAGGGCCATCGGCTTTTCCACGATTACGTGCTTGCCTGCTTTTGCCGCGGCAATTCCCATTTCAGCATGCAGTCCACTGGGTGTACAAATGTTGACCACATCTAAACCAGGATGCTCAAGCATTTCATGGTAATCGATGTAATGAGCCTCAGCACCGTATTTGTTTTTATACTCTACAGCTCTCTCCTCGACAACATCGCAGACACACAGGAGATTTGCTTTCTCATTCTTTTTGATGGCTTCGGCATGCTTATAGGCGATTCTGCCGCAGCCGATGATTCCAAAATTCAGCTTTCGCATTTATCTTCATCTCCATAGAATTCTGTTACTGCCTCTACCACCCGTTTTACTTCCTCCTCATTTAATTCGGGAAAGATAGGAAGTGAGAGCACACTCTCTGCTGCCCGCTCAGAATACGGGAAATCCCCAACCTTGTACCCCAAATCTTTGAATACAGGCTGCAGGTGCAGCGGCAAGGGGTAATAGACAGTTGTACCGATCTTGCGCTGTTTCAGGTAGTCCCTAAGTTCGTCACGCTTCCTTACAGCCACTGTATACTGGTTATATGTATGAAGGCATTCAGGTAGGTGATAAGGTGTCTCCATATGGCCACTCACCGTAAGGCCAGCTGCCTTGAACAGGTCACCATAGAGTTTTGCGTGATCCTGCCTTTGCTTCAGCCACCCTCTGAGATGTGGGAGTTTCACCCGCAGTACAGCCGCCTGAAGTTCGTCAAGCCTGCTGTTGATGCCCAGCAGTTCATGATAATACTTCTTCCTGGTGCCGTGAACCCGCAGCATCCGCAGCCTTTCGGCGATCTCTGGGTCATTGGCGACAACCATACCCCCGTCCCCAAAGCACCCTAAATTTTTGGTGGGGAAGAAGCTGAAGCATCCGGCATCACCCATCCCCCCTCCAGGCCTCCCCTGGTATTCGCATCCCAATGCCTGGGCAACATCCTCAATTATCTTTAACCCTTTTTTGCGCGCAATCTCAACAATCTTATCCATTGCTGCCGATTGGCCAAAAAGGTGCACTGGAAGAATCGCTCTAGTGCGGGGTGTAATCTTTTCTTCTATTAGATCGGGATCAATATTATAGGTTTTCGGATCAATGTCCACAAAAACAGGAACTGCACCTGTACGGACGATAGAACCTGCTGTGGCAAAGAAGGTAAAGGGTGTGGTGATCACCTCATCCCCTGGGCCAATACCACAGGCCAGCAAAGCAAGGTAAAGAGCATCACTGCCATTAGCCACCCCGATCCCATATTGAGCACCACAGAACTGTGCAATCTCAGCTTCCAGAGCTTTAACATTCTCCCCCAGGATAAATTGCCCGCTGGAAACTAATTTTTCTAGAACAGCCTTTAACTCACCGCGAAGTGCTGCGTTCTGGCGGCTCAGATTGAAACTGGGAATAGGTGAAGAAACATCCTGTTGAATTCCCTTTGGAAAAAAGATTTCATCCTCCGGGACAGGGCGCATCACCCGGGCTGGAGTACCCATCACAAGTTGGTAGGGGGGAACATCTTTGGTGACGATGCTCCCCGCTGCCACAAAAGCTTCCTCTCCTATGGTAACTCCGGGTAGGACTGTTGCCCCTCCTCCAACACGGCAGCCCTTCTCAAAGTTGGCTCCGCGCCGTTCAGTAAAGCGTTTTTCCGTCCGCCCCATATAGTTGTCATTGGTTGTGGTGACCATAGGAGCTATAAACACACGCTCCTCTAGTTTCGTAGAGGCAGTAATATAAGCCCCGGTCTGGACTTTAGTGAAGCAGCCGATTTCTACATCGTTTTCGACCACAACACCCTGGCCGATGAGCACTGCTTCCTCCAGTTTGCAGTTTTCTCTCACAGATGCATGATCCCCCAGAAAACAGGATTCATCGATCTCTGTACCCCGGTAAACCACAACACCTGTACCAAAGATGCAGTTCTTGCCGATCTCCAGGGGAGGCAGTTCCTTTTGTACAACAGTACTGGTCGCAGCCACGACAGGCTTACGTCCGAGCATGCACCCATCTCCCACCCAGGTCCCAGAACCTACCCTGGTTCCGGAGTGGATAACCACATGATGTCCCAGTTCTACACCAGGTTCCAGTACAACACCATCTTCGATAACACAGTACTGCCCGATGCTGCAGCCAGGGTCTACCTTCGCTTCCGTGGAAATTACTGCTGTCTTAGAAATCATAGTTACTCACCATATCTTTATCATATTTTAACGATTCTATCTCTGTACTCCTTGACATTCTTTGTAACATTTCTGGTGTCCACCACAATCTTTGAATTTTCCACAACCCAGTCATAGTCAAGACCTGAATGATCTGTGGCAATCAACACACAGTCAGCTTCCTGCAGCCTTTCAGCGGTCAACTCAACCCCATCCATTGCCCAATCGTAGGGTTCTTCAGCCTTTAGGGCCGGAACATAGGGGTCATGGTAGGAAACATCAGCATGCTCTTTCTTTAGGAGGTCAATTACTTTCAGGGCTGGAGACTCACGTACATCGCTGATATCCTTTTTATAAGCAACACCTAGCACAAGGATTTTCGCACCGTTCATACACTTAGCTGTCTTATTCAGAGCACGGGAGACGATATCAATAACATGATAGGAAGCCTGAACATTGACCTCTCCAGCCAGTTCAATAAAACGGGTGTGGAAATCGAACTGTCGTGCCCTCCAGGTAAGGTAAAAGGGGTCAATAGGTATACAGTGCCCACCTACACCAGGGCCTGGGTAAAAGGTCTGAATACCAAAGGGCTTCGTACCAGCGGCATCCACAACCTCCCAGACATCGAGCCCCATCCGGTCGCAGAGTAGCATTATTTCATTTACCAATGCAATGTTAATCGAGCGATAGGTGTTTTCAAACACCTTAGTCATCTCGGCAACCGATGGACTGGAAACAGGTACTACATTGAGAATTGTCTGCTCGTAGAAGGTCTTGGCTACATCCAGGCAAGCAGGGGTCACACCACCGACAACCTTGGATGTGTTTTTTGTAGTATATCGCTTGTTTCCGGGATCCACCCGCTCCGGTGAAAAGGCCAGGAAGAAGTCCTTCCCTACTTTAAGCCCACTCTTTTGAAGTAGCGGCAAGATCACATCTTCTGTCGTACCTGGATAGGTGGTGCTCTCCAAAGTTACCAGGTGCCCCGACCGCAGTCGCGGTGCAATCTCCTGGCATACATTTTCAATATATGAAATATCCGGGTCATAGTTGACCGTGAGTGGTGTAG
>CALGIY010000029.1 GCA_937914965.1 uncultured Thermoanaerobacteraceae bacterium
TTAGATATAGGTTATTTTCTGCGTAGGTTGCCAGTAGAACATTTTGAATTTCTGTATTGACCTGCAGTCTTAACCAGTTCTCATCTTTCCCAATTTTGTAAAGTGCCTCCTCGTTAATTTTCCCTTCTTTGATCAGGGTTACAGGCATGGCAAAGGGTGGAGTTTGGATCATGAGATCAGAGGGTGTGGCTGGTCTGAATTGATTCTCAAGAAAAACAGAAAGTGTACCGCCAGGTTCCCAAAAAGCAGCAGCGACGTTTTTTAGATTTATGACCCTGTGTTTTCGCAGTTCAGAGAGCAGTGTATCGATCGATATTCTTGCTTTTAATAGTCCTTGTTCACTGAACTGGCCATCTTTTATAATAAGAATAGGTTGTGGCTCGAAAAGTTTTCTCAAGAAAGTGATTTTCAGCGATAAAAATACGCCTAGAGTATATAAAAATACAAGAACCGTTGATGTTACAAGTGCCCCGGTCATCCCCAATTCCTCATCAGAAAGGGGGTGAGCGATGATGTTTCCGAGAACAAGTGCAATTGTAAAGTCTAACATCCTTAACTGGGAAATGGAGCGCTGTCCCATGATTTTAGCAGCCATCAACAGAAAAGTGTAGGCAATTATTCCTCTCAAAATCCACTGGAAAATAGAAAGGTATTCTTGGCCGAAGAAGAAATTCAACTTGATCACCCTTCATAATATTTGGGGGGAGAGAGTTTTTTATGCCCTACTATGGGATAAATCAAGTCGGGAATGCATTTCCCTGACAGGAAATGATGGTAGTTTTGCAGAAAAGTATAGAGAGTTCTTGCCGGTGGGGATGGGTTAGCTGCCTCAGTTAAGCCCGGAGTGAATGTTTTCTATGAGGGGATGCTTTGAAGATGCGTAAAAAACTCAGCTGGATACTGATTATTTGTGGGCTGCTTCTGCTTTCCAAGCCCTTATTGGAACATGGTTATAATTTTTGCTCCCAATTACTGCTTAGGTCCGAAGTCAAAAAAGCTGATGAAGTAAGTACTCCTGGTAATCAAGAAAAACTTAGTAACTTGCCAATCGAGCCACCATTTGTTTTGGAGATTCCGGTGATTTCTGTTGATGCTGTGGTGATCGAGGGAGTTACCCAAAAGGACCTGCGTCGGGGGCCGGGACTTGATCCTCGGGGGGTTAATCCTGGGATGAAGGGTAATGTTATCATCGCTGCTCACAATAATGTTTATGGCGCAGGGTTCAAAGATCTCCATAAACTGAAACCGGGAGATATGGTCTTTATATCTTCCGGGGGTCAAAAATTGGCCTATCGTGTGGATGATCTCGTGACAATACATGAAAACGATAAAACAACGATCTTTGATCCTACTGAGAACAGGATGCTTACCCTAATTACCTGTGCTCCGCCATCGGGTTCCGGGAAAAGGGTGATCGTTACTGCTCGGCAGGAACTGTAGTAACTCCATAGGATGAACCTTATCCTGGTACTGTAGGCGTGTTACGGGGTGACGAGGTAAGAGTCTTATAAAAGGGTGTTGTGAGTTCTGTGAAGTGATGCTATTTCTATTATAAGGATTTTAACCGGGTACCTTTAGTTGGGTGCCCACTAAATTAATTCGGTAAAGGAAGGGGTTTTGGGTGAATACTTATACTTTGGAAATCTGTGGACTGAAAAGGGAACTGCCTCTGATAGAGGCGGCACATGGAGTAAAGATCGCCAGTTTTGTAATCCTTGGTGATACAGAATTGGTATGCCGGGTTGCACCAGAGATCGTCAAACAACTGCCACAGATTGATGCCATCGTCACACCGGAAGCCAAGGGGATACCTCTTGCCTTTGAGATATCCAGACTGCTGGGGATGAACTATATCATCGCCAGGAAGAACATCTGGCCGTATATGGATGAACCGATTATTGATGAGTTTTATTCTAAAAAGAAGAAGATGCTTTTCTGCCTCAGCGGGGATGATGCCAGAAATCTCAAGGTGAAAAAGGCGGCGGTTACCCGTTCACGGTGCGGCAGGCCAAAGGAAATGTTG
>CALGIY010000030.1 GCA_937914965.1 uncultured Thermoanaerobacteraceae bacterium
TTATCATTTCCATTTAACGGTACCAGGTTTGCTTTATTGCTTTAAACTATTTTTTTTGTCGCGGCGACAAAGAGAAATGTTACCAAGCACTGTAAACACAGCCCAAAGTGCCATAAGAATCGTCGTTCTATTGTCCTAACGCTCTCTTCGGTAAAAAGCATTAAATTGACAGCATTTAGGGCTGTGTGCTATACTAAAAATCGGCCTTTGGGTTGTTTTAGTGTGGAGGGGTGTCCGAGTGGTTGAAGGAGGCGGTCTTGAAAACCGTTGAGCCTTTGCGGGTTCCGTGGGTTCGAATCCCACCCCCTCCGCCATATTGACGAAAGTACCGCAATCAGCTATAATTAAATCGTTTCTATATGCGCCCGTGGCTCAATTGGATAGAGCGACAGACTACGGATCTGTAGGTTGGGGGTTCGAATCTCTCCGGGCGCACCAGTTTTTATAAATAAGTGTGGAGAGATGGCCGAGTTGGCTGAAGGCGATCGCCTGCTAAGCGATTAAGCGGGGAATAACCTGTTTCGTGGGTTCGAATCCCACTCTCTCCGCCATTTTTTTATGCGCCCGTAGCTCAGGCGGATAGAGCAGCGGTTTCCTAAACCGCGTGCCGGGGGTTCGAGTCCCTCCGGGCGTACCACTAGTTTACCGACCCGCAGGTCTTGCGGGTTTTTTTTATTTGCTGTTCCCCCTTCGTCCTATCCTGACAGGAAAAACCTAGAAAAAGGACTTCCCCACTATCACCGTGATGCCTGTGTCCTGCAATACGGCAGTGATCAGCAGGATAGATCACGAGAACCGTCCCCGCGATCTTTCTCTCGTGGCGGAGCCTTCTTCTTGACAAAACCACTAATTACTGGTAGTATAGAACTAATCTTCGCATGGAGCGAAAGTTTTTCTACAGGAGGAGAGCGATAATGGTTCTTTCCTGTAATTGCACTGGATAAAGGTACTGACTACGCTATTCTTCTTTCCTCAATGCCTATCGCTACGGCATCAATAGGGGTTACTACCTTAGATATACAGTAATGGCTAGGTATCTAAAAGGAGTGGCTCCGGTACTATCCCATCGTTTTTCAATCTAACGGGGTATTTGTCTTTCTTTTGTGTTATTTATTAATTGTTTCAAAAGGAGTGATTAAATGAATTTTGTTAATTTGGGTACTTATCCACCCAGACAGTGTGGTATAGCTTCATTTTCCAGAGATCTAAGGGATAGTCTGGTGAACGCCGGACATAATGTCTTGATTGCAGCGATTTCAGACACAGAACCCTACACATACCCTGCTGAGGTTTACTGTGAAATAGAACAGGAGACCAGGGAAGATTATTTAAGGACTGCGCGGAAGATTAACAACAATCCGCAGATCCACATGGTGATCATCCAGCACGAGTACGGGGTCTTCGGTGGGGACGATGGGGAGTATGTGATCGATTTTGTCAACCACCTGGAAAAACCGTTTATGATGGTGACACATACGGTTTTGCCTCACCCGACGGCAGGTCAGAAGGTGATTTTGCAGTTCCTGGCGAGGAAAGCCGCAGTTGTGATTAGTATGACGAGGCGCTCTGCTTGTCTGCTGGAAAAGGTTTATGACGTTCATTACGAAAAGATCACAGTGATCCCGCATGGGGTCCCGCTTTTTGAGCGCAAAGATAGGGAAGGTTTGAAGATGTTTTACGGCTATACCGGCAGGCAGGTGGTTACCACATTTGGGTTGATTGGGCCAAGTAAAGGGCTGGAGATCGGCATTACAGCAGTAAAGAAGCTGGTTGAGAAGCACCCGGATCTTCTTTATATCATCGCTGGGAGGACCCATCCGGTTCTGTTGAGAAAGGAGGGGGAAAGCTACCGGGAGAAGCTCCTTAAAATGTGCTCTGATCTGGGGTTGGATAACCATGTCCAGTTTGTCAACCGCTTTTTGGAGGTAGAGGAACTAGGGGATTATCTCTACCTGACCGATGTCTACCTCAGCCCCTATCCTAATAGGGACCAGGCGGTAAGTGGTACTCTAGCCTATGCGGTGGGCTGTGGGAAGGCCATTGTTTCTACACCTTACGAGTATGCCCTGGATATTCTGAAAAAACAAAGGTGTGGGCTTGTTGCCCCAGAGGCAACTTCGGGTGCACTGGCCAAGCTTCTCGATGAGGTGCTCTCCCAGCCTGCCTTGAAAAAGGTCTTGGAAAGACGGGCCACACCGATAGGCGATTCCATTAAGTGGCCTGGTGTCGCTGATCGTTATGTGGACCTCGCCAGAGCTGTGCGCAGGACCCGGACACCTGCCCGGCTTAAGCGGCAAGCTTTAAGCAGCAGTATGGCGGCGGTTGCAGCTAAAGAAAAAGGTACTTGGGGGTAGGAAAAAAATGGATTACCGTTACCTGGAGAAGATGACAGATTTAGAAGGGATTCTTCAGTTCTCGATCCTGGATCAACCTAATCCGGAGAGTGGGCATACTGTTGATGATAATGCCAGAGCGCTGCTTGTTGCACTGAATACGGAGGGAGAAACAAGAAAGAATTTGGCCGGGCTTTATGCCCGGTTCCTCCGGGAGACACAGCGGACGGACGGGGTATGGCGCAATCTTAAGGTACAGGGTGACTATCTTCCGGGCCATGATTTTGGTGACGGCCAGGGTAGGGCCTTCCTTGTTTGCAGTATAGCTGCCTCCTGTGACCTTGAAGAGGTGAGCGGGTTGGCTCGAGAGATGCTGGAGGCTTCTTTACCAACTATCCCGCAGTTGGTTTCCCCGCGCTCCCGAGCCTATGCTCTCCTGGGACTGATCCACTGTACCACCCTTTTTGACAAAGAGGGTGGTTTTATGGCCAGGACAGCCCGGGAATTTGCAGATGACCTCATTTTGATTTACAAACGCTGTAAGGGCCGGGGATGGTACTGGTTTGAAGATCAGATCACCTACTGCAATGGTATCTTTCCTCAAGCCCTGTTTGCCTATTATTCATTCTCAGGGGACAGCAGGGCACGGATCACTGCCAGTGATTCACTGGATTTTCTGAATGACCATCTCTTTGATGAGGGATACTTGAATGTTGTCGGGAACAGGGGTTGGTGGCAGAGGGGAGAGGAGATTCCCCGCTATGACCAGCAGCCTGTTGATGCTTGTTCCATGATTTTGTCCAATAGGGAGGCCTATCTGGCTACAGGGGAAAGGGATTACCTTAATATCGCTCGGTTGGCCAGGGAGTGGTTTACAGGCAAGAACATCAACAAAGTTTCTCTCTACAACCAGGAAACTGGGGGCTGTTATGATGCTTTGGTACCCGAGGGGGTCAACCACAACCAGGGGGCTGAAGCCATTCTGTCAATGCTTTACAGCTGTCAGGTGATCAAGGATCTGGAGAGGGAGAGTACCACAGGCAGGATTATCATTCCTGAGCAGGTAGTGGTTACCCAGGAAAAGGAACCGAAACAGGAGCAGTTTGCCAAGACACCATGGGGTTGCTGGGAAGTTCTGCTCGATGCCCCAGACCACAAGGTCAAGAGGATCACTGTCGATCCAGGCAAGCGTCTGAGCTACCAGAAGCACTTCAAAAGACAGGAGCACTGGTATGTGGTCTCAGGTCAGGCACTGGTGACCCTTGAGGGGAAGGAATTGGCCCTTTCTTTAGGGGAGTCGGTGGACATCCCCCGAGAGGCGGCGCACCGTGTGGCCAACCCCGGGGATTCTCCTCTGGTATTCATTGAAACCCAGACTGGCAGTTATTTTGGTGAAGATGATATTGTACGCCTGGAGGATGACTACGGCCGTTCCTAACTCTCCAGACCTTTTCTTACTTCTTCTGGTATCAGGTCGCCGACGCGGCCTGTTGCCAGGCACATGTAGGTATCAGCTGCACCATAATAAACAAGTATTTCATCATCTGCATCGAGGATCTCTTTATCCTCTGCCGGTACCGCTCCACAGGTGAATACCACATTGGGAACCCAGCTTTCTCCGGGCTTCCCAATTTCATATTCGGTTTCTGGAGAGAGGATCGGGTTGGGGGAGCGGTAGATGACGCGTTCCGGGTTATCCAGGGGAACCAGCATTACTCCTAACCGGTAAGCCTTTTCTTTATCAACCCCATGATAGATCATCAACCACCCATATTTTGTTTTGATCGGCTGGGAACCCGCACCGATTTTGAGAAAGTCCCACATTTTACCAGAGCGTGGCCCCATGATAATGGCATGATGCTCTTTGGGTACAGGGAATTCCAGGTGATCCATATAGGATACCCAGATGCTGGGTTCGATGCGGTGATAAATAACATACTTATCTTTGATCTTTTCCGGGAAGAGAAAAGCGTCTTTATCCCAGATATCCTGGAAGGCCAGTCCTTTACGCTCCCATTTGTCAAACCTTTGGTTAAGGAAGTCTTCTATAGAGATCGATGCCGCGGCGATTTGGGCGATTACCCCATCGTAGGCGGTGTAAAGCATATACAGGTGATCACCGATGATCACGACCCGTGGGTCCTCTACCCCTTTCTTTTCCCGTTCACTCTGCGGTACAAAAATTGGCTCCGGCAGCCTCTCTAATATCTGGTAACCATCGGTGATGGCCAGCCCGATACGAGAGACCTCATCATCCCCGTAAGCCCTGTAAAGCAGGTAAACCCGCTCTTTGATCCTGACAGCAGCAGCATTTAAGACATATCTGCTTTCCCAGTGGTGTTCCTTGATCGGACAGAGAATTGGGTTGCCGGGGCAGCGCACCAGCGGCTTTGCCAGTGGGTAGTCCTGGGCATCTTGAACGATTACTGTGACATCCTTTGGCTTGAGCCCTAAAAGGACATCGAGCAGGTCATCAAAGGCCTTTCCATCTCCGATTGACTGGGTGATCTGAAGCAGGATCTCCCCGGGGTCAAATCCCAGTTCAGCATATATTTCCTCCAGAAAATAGTGATTGAACCATCTTTCCTCCACATGAGAAGACATGGGGGTGGGGATTCCCGTTCCCCCCTTGGAACTGTAGCTGGCCCAACTCCAGGCAGAGCAGGGTATGAATGTCCCATCTTCAAGAACCTGACTGACACCGTAGCCGTCGCACATTGCCTTCAGTATCTGCGCCCTACCGGTATAGCTGGTTAGGGTGATTTTCTGTGCCAGGATGCGCACATTTCTGACCAGGGCGCGGTGGTGGAAGTTTTCAAAGATGTTGTAGGCGGAGAATGGTGTTGTTTCAAAGCGCCCGATGAGAGAGTTGCGGATTTTGGAGCCCAGGTTTCTCCTTTCCCTGGCATAGATTCGGTTTAGAAGGGAATAATTCTGAGCGATCATAATCTGCCTGCTGATAAAGAGGAAGAACCGCAATTTGGGGTATTTCCCTCCGACCCCTTTGCTCAAGGGGCTGACGACCAGCCTGGTTGTGAGCTTGTTGAGGTCAGAGATTTTGCCTAATTTGAAGGCTCCTCCCAAGAAGCTTTCACCCAGGATCAGGGGCTTCATTTCCACCTCCTCCATGTCCTCCGGAGTCAGATTATCCAGAATCGACAGGAGCGTCCGGTCAGCCCATTTTCTTGTTTCAATCAGGTTGCCCAGTGTAACCGCATCCCTGGGAGTCATTTTTTCCAGGAGTTCCCGGGTTGTATGGCAGCCTTCGGGGATCATGATATTTAAAGGGGGAAACCTCATTAATGACTCCTCAAAGACCTCATCCTTAATGCCTAAAATTTTTGGGAGCCCGATCAGTTGGAAAATTCCCTCAACTGCTTCCCTGGTACCTGCTTCTGTGTAGACATCCCCAGGAGACAGTTGGTCAAGGGTATGCTCCAGTTCTTCCATGAACTCTTCCAGGTGGCGGGTTATGGTTTGGGAACTGGAGTCTGCAGAGATTAACAGGTCATTTTCTAGAAAGTCATGGAATTTTTGAGTATGGCGTGTTTGGAGCCTGCTGAATAGATCTCCTATCCAGATCTCTCGGTTCCCTCGCCATTTAATGCACTTAGGAAGAACAATGGGTCTACCAGGGATAAACTCCAGGTAGTCAGCAGGGACAAGAGGTGGTTTGTGTTCCCACGATTTTTTCTTCCACTTTCTGTTGAAGTTGGTGCGGCCGTGTACGAAGAAGATCCGCTGCTCTTTCTTCTTGCTTTCAGTACGGCTGGCGATAATGGTGGCTGCATAGGTATTTTTTTCACTGGCCAGTTCATCCTGGAGTTTTTCTAAGTGTTCCAGAAACCCGGCCATCCGCCCGCAGAAAACCGCGGTCAGGGCCTCCAGGACATCTTCCCTTTTAGTGTCAGGGGCAAAGCTGTAGTGGGAGAGGAGGTTGTAGACTACATTGGTCCAGGTTTTTCCGTCCAGGTGGAAGTCCCGGATGGGTAAGATGGCGCTGCGCTCCAAGGCTGAACAAAGAGGTTCCGGGCAGGCGGCAGCTAAAAGGTCGCGGTACTGGTTAAACCCGTTTCTAAAGAAGTGAATCAGCGCTCTGGTATCATGAGCCTGGGCTGTAGGAAGATCCGGGTAAGGCTCAAGACTGCAGATATCTGGCGAATGGAGTATGAATTTTTTATCTCTCCA
>CALGIY010000031.1 GCA_937914965.1 uncultured Thermoanaerobacteraceae bacterium
TATCAGAACACTGGAGCAAATCAAGAGCACTCCTGATTTGCTCCAGTGTTCTGAGACCTCCTCCCAACTGTACAGGGATACTAACACTTTGGGCTATCTCCTTCACTATTGGCAGTTGGCAAGGTTCCCCGGCAAAAGCGCCGTCCAGGTCAACCAGGTGCAGCCACTCTGCCCCATCCTTCTTCCAACGGAGGGCTGTGGCAACAGGGTCCTCATCATAAACAGTTTCTTCCTCAGCACGTCCCTGTACCAGGCGCACACATTTACCTTTTCTGAGATCAATTGCTGGAAAGATCAGCATAGTTCCACCATCCTTCCAAGATTACTATTTACTTCGGGATCAGGCTTGCTTTATTCTACAACTTCCCCTTGGTTGAGGGGATCCCGCTTTCTCGCTCACTCAGGGCTACCGCCTCACGCAGTGCCCGAGCACACCCCTTGAATAGGGCTTCAATAATATGGTGGGTATTTTCCCCGGAAAGCAGACGCAGGTGCAGGGTGACCCCGGCGTTGTTTGTCAGTGCCCGGAAAAACTCCGGCACCAATTCCACAGGCAGCTCCCCCACAGTCCGGTCGGCAGTACTTGCTTCATAAACCAGGTATGGTCTCCCGCTGAGATCCACAGCAGCCATAGCCAGGGCCTCATCCATCGGAACCAAGGCCCACCCATACCTGGTGATCCCCTTTTTATCCCCCAGAGCCTCTTTCAAAACCTGCCCCAGGCAGATACCTGTATCTTCAACAGTATGGTGAGCATCCACATGGAGATCTCCAACAACTTCTACTTGGAGATCAAAAAGGGCGTGCCGCGCCAGCAGGTGCAGCATGTGGTCCATAAAACCAACTCCGGTGCCCCCCTGAAAGATACCATTACCATCCAGGTTCAGTTTGACCTTAACACTGGTCTCACTGGTTATCCTTTCTACTTGCGCTTCCCGCACCGTCTTCCCCTCCCTTTCCCAAGTAAACAGTTTATCAGGTGCCTGCTCCGAACAGTAGGCAGGGGAACCGTCTCCGTGTCTCAAGAACCGTCCCCGTGTCCACCCTCCGGACAGGAGAACCGTCCCCTATCCTCTCATCACTTGTCTACAGTCGCTCCAACCTCTTGGCGATAGCCCGGGCGTGGGCATCAAGCCCTTCATCCTCCGCCAGACGCACAATGTGTGGTCCCCACTGCTTGAGAGCTCTCCCAGGGGTGTAGATAACGCTGGTACGCTTGAGGAAATCTTCAACACTTAAGGGTGAAAAGAAACGAGCAGTTCCTCCTGTAGGCAGGACATGGTTTGGCCCTGCGAAATAGTCTCCTACAGGTTCAGAGGCATAAGCGCCCAGGAACACTGCTCCGGCGTTCCGGATCTTTCCCAGCCAGGAGAAGGGATCTTGTACATAAAGCTCCAGGTGTTCTGGGGCCAATTCATTGGCCAATTCTATCGCTTCCTCTATATCCCCGGTAACCACTGCAGCCCCGTAGTTTTCTATAGATTGTGTAGCAATCTCCTTCCTGGGGAGTACCGCCAGTTGCTTCTCCACTTCATCCTGGACACTTTGAGCTAGATCTGCATCTGGAGTTACCAGTATGGCAGCAGCCCTGGTGTCGTGTTCTGCCTGGGAAAGCAGGTCTGCCGCTACCAGTACCGGGTCGGCACTGGTATCTGCCACAACCACAATCTCACTTGGTCCAGCCAGCATGTCGATATCCACCAGCCCAAAAACAAGACGCTTGGCAATGGTTACATAAATGTTCCCAGGCCCTACGATCTTGTCCACTTTTGGTATGGACTCGGTGCCGTAGGCTAGAGCAGCAACTGCCTGCACACCCCCGGCCTTAAATATCTTCGTCACTCCGGATTCAGCAGCAGCCACCAGAACCAAGGGGAGCACAGAACCATCGGGTTGGGGTGGTGTTACCATGATGATTTCCTTGACCCCAGCCACCTTTGCCGGAAGTGCGTTCATCAATACAGATGAAGGATAAGCCGCGGTTCCTCCTGGAACATAGATTCCTGCCCTCTCCAGGGGTCTGTAGATCTGACCGACCACATCCCCTTCTTCACTGGGCTGAAACCAGGCCTGGAAACGCTGCCGTGCATGAAAGTCCTGGATGCGGTCCCGGGCCAAACGCAGAGATTTGAGCAGTTCTGGAGAAACTTTAGCGTACGCTTCCTCTATCTCCTTTTCGCTCACCTGTAACCCAGAAGCAGTTAGATCTGCTTGATCAAATTTTTTGGTTGCAGCTATAACACCAGCATCTCCGTGGTCCCTTACCTGCTTAATAATCTCCCTTACCGCGGGTTCCAGATCTTCACCACGATGCTCCCTCTCCAACAGCCGGGAAACCAGATTGTCCTTAATCGATGCTATCTTCAACATCTTTCTGCACTCCATTCCAGTAGAATATATAACGGTACCAGGTTTGCTTTATTGCTTTATTAGTCACCAGTTGGCTACAGCGAATGTCCTTTTTCTACTAACGACCAACCATCAACGACAATAACGGTGGACAGCAGAACCGTCCCCATGTCCATTTTCTAACGACTAACCATTATTCCATTGCTTTTTTCATTGCTTCGATAATTGAAA
>CALGIY010000032.1 GCA_937914965.1 uncultured Thermoanaerobacteraceae bacterium
GCCGGTGTCGTGGTAGAACTCGATCGCCGGGTTGCAGATGTGAGCAGGCAGTTTTTACCGGAGGTTTCCATCTCTTTTGATGACCCTAGAATGGAGCCCCACTTCGAGGATGGAGTGAAATATCTCCAGCAAAAAGAAGCGGAGTATGATGTGATCCTCATTGATGCCCCTGAACCGATAGGGCAGGCAGCGCGTTTGTTCAGCACCGAATTCTATGAAGAGATTGCACATGCCCTGCGGCCGGATGGGCTCTTTGCTGCCCAGACAGAATCTCCTTTTGTAAATAGCGATCTAATTGCTAGTGTCAACCGCGGTGTCAGGAGTATTTTCCCTATCACCAGGCTTTACCTGGCTCCAGTTCCTACCTATCCCAGTGGGATGTGGAGTTTTACCATTGGATCCAAACTCTACGATCCGGTACAGCCTCCCCGTGATGGTGGGTTTACAGGTATGCTGCGCTATTACAATAACGGTGTTCATCAAACTGCCTTCCAACTGCCAAATTTTGTTCAGGAATTCCTGGGCGAGGAGGTACCCCGGTGAAAATAGATGATCTTTGTGCGCGAGACTGGTCATTTCTCGCAGCCAAGGAGTCATATCAAGAGGCCGGGCTAGTACTTACCGGACTTCCATTGGACTTGACCTCTAGTTTTCGCCCGGGGTCCAGGCAAGGGCCCCAGGCAATCCGCAGTGTATCAGAGGGACTGGAGGAATTCAGCCCCTACCTGAACCTGGATCTCGGGGACTGTCCCTTTTATGACGGCGGGGACTTGTTATTACCCTTTGGGAATCTCCATGTTTGTTTGGAAAGGATCGAAGAGATCTGCCGGCTTCTTCTCACAGATGAGAAACTGCCGGTTTTTTTTGGTGGAGAACACCTGGTTACCTTCCCGGTCATTAAGGCTATGCTAGATTTTTATCCTGATCTGGCAATTTTACAGTTTGATGCCCATGCTGACCTGCGGGATGAATATATGGGGGAGAAGCATTCCCATGCTACTGTGATCAGGAGAGTATCTGAACTGGTTGGGCCTGATCATGTTTATCAGTTTGGAATCCGGTCCGGAACGAGGGATGAATTCAGTTTCGGACACAATTTTACGCACTTTTATCCTTTTCAGGTGCTGCCCGGGCTGGAGTCAGTTCTGTCAGCCCTTAAAGGGCGCCCGCTTTATGTAACGATCGATATTGATGTGGTGGACCCCGCTTATGCCCCAGGGACAGGAACTCCCGAGCCGGGTGGTGTTACACCCCAGGAGATTTTCCGTGTTTTTGAGCTGCTGCAGGGATGGAATGTGGTGGGCTGTGACATCGTAGAATTGTCTCCAGTATATGATCCCAGCGGGATCACTGCGCTTCTGGCAGCGAAAATGGTGCGGGAAGCGCTGCTGGCGTTTTCCTAAAGGCTATGATAACATGTCGAGAGGTATCCTTTACTATCAAGGCTTTCAACTGGTTTTTGAAACAGCTGCAAATTTTATCAATCGATGTTGACGAAGGAGAAAAGGGATGTTATAATCATTGAGCAAGAGGCGATGGGGGGCGATTAGCTCAGCTGGTAAGAGCGCCTGCCTTACAAGCAGGAGGTCGGCAGTTCGAGCCTGTCATCGCCCACCAGATGATAAAATTTTGAAAGATTACATACGGAACTGTGGTGTAGCTGGTTTAACACACCGGCCTGTCAAGCCGGAGATCGCGGGTTCAAGTCCCGTCGGTTCCG
>CALGIY010000033.1 GCA_937914965.1 uncultured Thermoanaerobacteraceae bacterium
CATGCCGGGGGAAGTTCTTTTCCACTTCTACGGGGTCCTTGCCCTCAACAGCATCTTCAAATTGGAAAAGAACTTCCCCCGGCATGTGGATGAACTTCTTTGCCGGCGGGAGAATAGTGGTATCGTAATCGAGACATAGCGCGCCTACATCGTCAATAGGCGCGAAAGTAAAATCGTCGCCTTTGGCAACTGGGCCTAAAACCTCATTATCTTTTTTTAGGTTGGCCACAAAGTTGCCTAACTCCGCTTTCGGGAGCATAAACGCTTCCACTGGATTAGTACACCTCCCACTAATATTCCATTGTTTTTAAATGTCTGCTACCCAAACAACTCCCCCCCCCTATACACCCCCTTGAACTTTACTTCTCTTCAATTAAAACCATAATACCAGTATCGCTGTGAGAATATTAAGTGAGAATTTAAAAGGTCTGTAGTAAAATTATTTATTCTACACCTAAAACCCGAATTCCTGCCTACAGCGTAAATATTTATGGCTTTTTCTGGCTTAAAAACCCTCTTTTTTGATTAATTTAAGCATATAGGGAAATAAAAAGAGACGCAGGATCATCCCGCGCCTAACAACAACTCATCAATAACGAACCGTTCCAGCGCTTCCTCTCACAAATTCATCCTCTTTCCTGCTTCAGACCTCTATTTCAAATAGATGTCTGAAGCAGGACTAGCCACTACTTTGCTTCGGTGGGCAGCAAAACCGTTCCCGTGACCACTAATTCAGCATTAGTTTGGTACCTACAGCCAGGAAAGCAAGTCCCATCAGTTTCCACCAGGTGAAGGGAATGGAACGGAGTCCGAAGAGTCCAAAATGATCAATCAGCAGGGCCGTGGAGACCTGCCCGACAATGATGGCAGTGGTGGCTACGGCAACACCGAGTTTAGAGATACTAACCATCACCGTGAAAAGGATGACCACCGAAAGAAGGCCCCCCAAATAGGCAAACCAGGGGGCCTCCCCTGCCCGGGTTAAATCGCCATGACCCAGGCGGCAAAGCAGCAGCACCAGTATTACTATTGTTCCAATGATATGGACGACAAAATTTGCCTCCAGCAAACCGATAACTTTACTCAAAACAGTATTAAAGGAACCCTGCACTGCCATGGAAATACCGGCAATGAGTCCAGTGAGGAGGGGGATGAGAGCTAGTTTCATGGTAGAACTCCTTCCGCAACCAATTCATGATTGTTGTCCCAGTTCTTCCCCTGATGTAAAGACATCTCTTCCCCTGGTTCAAATCTCCAATATAATCCCGTGCAGGATGTCAGCCTCACTTACAGTAATAACAGGCCTATCCAGGTAAGAGAGAATCGACCAGAGGATCGTTGTCCCTGCAACAATGATGTCCGCACGCTCCGGCATCAGACCAGGGACTTTTTTTCGCTCCTCACTATTTTTCGCCGCAAGGCAAAACATTATTCTCTCTACAGCATCCTTTGAGAGCCGGTAACCCTGGACGCGATCAGAATCGTAGGGATCCAAAATCTGGTCAACCGCAGCTAGAGAAGTAATCGTCCCTCCTACCCCGATCATGGCCCATCGGGATAAACTCTTTATCTCATCCAGTATATCTTTCATAGGCCTGATAATTTCCGAAAGGAGCCGTGGCTGCTCGGTCAAGCGGACAGCGCCAATGTGTATGCTCTGGCAGCCCAAACGAGAGGCACCTTCTCCTGGGAGCGGATAGGTAAACTCTGTACTCCCACCGCCGATGTCGAGGACAATCCCTCTCCCAGAAGGGTTAACAGCATGGCAGGCCCCCAGGTAATTCAAGCGCGCCTCCTCCATACCACTGATCACCTCTACCTGAATCCCGGTCACTTTCCGGACACGATCGAGAAAAAAAGCGGTATTACTCGCTTCCCGAACAGCACTAGTAGCCACGACCCGGAGATGGGCTGCTTCGAATTCCCTGGACAGATCGAGATATTCGCTTAAGGCGCGGACCGTCCGCTCCATAGGAATCTCTCCCAGGAGCCCGCACTCTGTCGCTCCCTCCCCGATCCTGGTAGTTCTAAGAGTTGTAAGCACAGGAACAATATGTTGATCTGATAGATCAGCGATCAACAAACGGCAGGAGTTGGTACCGATATCGACCGCGGCCAGACGCTTGCTTTTCAATAGGAATCACGCTCCATCCTAGTCGCGAACCTCATGATTATTTTTCGGAGCTGCCTGCACCTGGCCAGGAACCCCTGGGAAAATGGGTATTTCGCCAGGCTTGACTAACCCCAGTTCGTGCCGTGCTCTTTCCTCAATATAAGCATCACTGGCGAAGTAATCAATTTTTTTCCCGATTTCCTGTTTTTTTGCCTGGAGTACCTGTTCCTGCTGCCGGTAATCTTTCAACTGTCCTTCGAGCTTCCAGATCCTAAGTTGGGTAGGAAGAAGAAGAACACAAGCCGCCCCACCAAGAAGTGCCAAGAAAATAAAACGACGCTTCCATGCAAGTTTTTTTCGCTTGCGATCAAATTTGTTGCTCCGTTTCCGACTCACCTGATAATTAAGCCTCCTCTTCATTCTCCCCTCCAAATAAACCGAGGGTTGTCGGGATCACGATGACAACCTCATAGCCCTTACCACGGGCCCGGCTGAGAAGAGTGGCAACGGTAGCTGTATTAACGCCCAATCTTTTGGCAATATCGTCATTACTGCAGCCGCTCTCTTTGAGAATAACCGCCTGCTTCTCCCGGAAACTAAGTTTTTCCGCTCCACGAATTTCTAAGTGCATATTTCACCGTACCGATAATCACAACTTATCCACATATTGTGGACAGATTGTGGATAATTTTATTACATATTTCTACTTCGGAGGGAAAATTCCTTCTTTACAAGGTTAAAAATATGCAATATGGGACTAAAGCCTGATCTAGGGTTTGCGAAAATTTCTCCACAATTCCCTGATCCACCGCCATACCCAGCGCAAAGAGAACTTTACTGGCAGGAAGATAAGGCGAAGCAGACCACAGAAAAACTGCAGGGCGAAATTCACGCCCCAGACAGCAAGGCGAAAAGGAAAGAAAAGAACCTGAGCGCAAAATCTGAGTGCTTGCACTAAGCAGTAAAAACCTTCCCCGATTTTTATAAAACAAAAGTTTAGAGGTTCCCGTACATAAGGACTTAAAAACTTGAGGTAAACCGCTATCCCAGCGGGTAATAAGAGGAGGTGAACAAAACGCACCTCCCCCCCGGTAATCATAAAGAAGACGTAAAAGACCGGCCCCGCGCAGAGGACCCAAAAAAACAGGTCACTTAACTGTATGGAGAAATAGCCAAGCCTTGTTCGCCTGAGCAGCAAACGGTAGCAGTCAAAAAGGAGACCGATCCCGGCCCCCATACCGGGGATGACCAAAAATAGAAAGAATTCCTGGGCAACAGTTTGGGTCATTTGAGGAGGCGTTCGAAAATGTTTTTACCCCTGGCTTTCATCTTTTTGCCACGCTGCTCACTGTATTCCAGGGAGGTAATCGACCCCTCAACGATCAGGTCCCCTGCCGTCAGATCCAGGTGGGTGATGTGCATTCCCTCCCCCCGCAGGACAAGGGGGCCAATTCCAGTTTCCACAATAATCTCCTGGTCATCAAAGCTTACCACCTGCTGTACCCCGGTTGCCTCAAGCCTCCCCCGGCCGCTTAAGATTAGTTCCTGGCCTGATTGCGGCACTGCTGGTCACTCCTTTCGCTGATCCTCCTTCCATAATATGTGGTAAGAACACCGATTAGACCCCTTGATGACTGGACACGGGGGTGTCACGGGGACGGTCCTTTTGACAAACTCCTGGACACTGGGCCGGTTATTCTAATCGCCGAAATAATGCACACAGATGGAACCGTCAATTCCTTAGAGCAAACAAAAAACAGGGCATAAAGGTGCTGCCCTGTTGAACCACTGCTTAAAGAAGCTTTTGCCAAATGTTCCTGACAAAGAATTTATTTGGTTTTGCCTTGCAGACCCTGTAAAACATTCAGCATATTCAGTGCCATCCCTGTACCTTTAGCTACACAGGAAACAGCATCCTCAGCCACATAAACATTCAGCCCTGTTTCCTCACTAATCAGGATGTCAAGTCCATGCAGGAGGCTACCTCCCCCGGTCATGACAATTCCCCGATTAACGATGTCAGCTGCCAGTTCAGGTGGAGTCTGCTCTAGCACCTCTTTCACAGTACTGACAATCTGTGACACCGGTTCCTGCAGAGCTGCAGCGGTTTCCTCTACTGTTACAGTGATGGTTTTCGGGAGACCAGCCAACAAATCGCGGCCTCGAATATCCATGCTGGCATCTGACTCTTTAGCCTTAGGGTAGGCAGTACCAATGCCAATTTTTAGTTCTTCCGCAGTACATTCCCCGATCATCAGATTGTACACTTTCCGGACATGCCTGGTAATGGCCTCATCAAAATCGTCCCCTGCAATGCGGAGAGACTTGGAACATACGATCCCGCCGAGGCTTAAGACTGCCACATCTGTAGTCCCGCCCCCTACATCAACCACCATGTTGCCGCTGGGTTCTTCGATATTGATCCCTGCTCCCAGAGCGGCTGCCAGGGGTTCCTCGATCAAAAAAGACTGACGCGCCCCG